>DASQDJ010000166.1:0-3410 GCA_035634215.1 Solirubrobacterales bacterium
CGGTGGGCGGCGCCGGCCGGCGCGGACCGGGCGCTGCGCCGTCGCCACGGACGACCGCCCAACGTCACGGAGATATTCGGCGGCCGGCCCGGGGCCGAGGTGGAGCGCCTGCGGGGGCGGCTCCTGTCCGCTCCCGCTCGCGTCGCGGATCTGGCGATCGAGCAGCTCGGCGAGCGGCGGTTCGACCTCGTCTGGCTGACCTTCGCCGCTCCCCACCTGGGTGGCCATCGCCTTTGGGGGACGCCGGCGCTCGACGACGTCTACGCGGAGGTCGACCGGCAGCTCGGCCGCGTGCTCGAGGCGCTCCCGGAGGAGGCCGACACGATCGTCTGCTCGGTGCTCGGCATGGACGTCAACACGAGCCGCGCCGACATGCTGCCGGGCATGTTGGCGGCGGTCCTGGGAGACGATCGCCGCGACGGCGCCGCCGACTCCGATTCGGGGGCGATGTGGCGTCTGCGGGCCGCCCTCTCGGGGCGCCTGCGCGGCGCCGTCGCCGCGGCGATGCCGGACCGCCTCGCGCTCGAGCTGACCGCGCGGATGGAGCTGCGGGGAGTTGACTGGTCGAGCACGCGGGCCTTCGCCCATCCCGCCGACAACCAGGGCTACGTCAGCCTCAACCTGAAGGGGCGCGAGCGCGACGGCGTCGTCGACGCGGGAGAAGCGGACGAGCTGCTCGACCAGATCGCGGCGGGCCTGCGGGACTTCCGCGACCCGGACGGCGAGCCGGCGGTGGCGGCGATCGAGCGGGTCGCGCCGGAGTGGGAGGGCGGCGCGGCCGACCGGCTGCCCGATCTCGTCGTCCGCTGGCGGCCCACCTCCGCCGTCTCGGTCGAGGCGCTCCACTCGGAGCGATTCGGCACGGTGTGGCGGCACGGCTACGGCAGCGGCCGTACCGGCAACCACACCGATGGCGACGCCTGGGCGATTGTCGCGCCGGGCACGGGACGGCTGCGGCAGATCGGCCGGCCAGCCCGGGTGACCGACGTCGCGGCGACGGTGGCGGCGCTCAGCGGCGCCGACTCGGCGGACCTTGCCGGCGAGCCGCTGCTCGAACGGTAGGGGCGGGGAGGCGAGCGAGGACACCCCATCCTCGCTCTGCCAGCGCTCCTGCGGCTATTGCGAGCTGGGCGGTCAGCACGAGCGTGCCCGGGATGAAGCCAGAAGCGAAGCCGGCACGCGCGAGCTTGAGGTAGAAGCTGGAGGAGCCCAGGCCGCGCGATGAATCCGAAGCTCGGAATTGAGATGCGCCCTTGCCATAGCGGTATTGCTGCCGCAGGAAGGAGCGCGCGGTGAGCCCGGGGCGGTGGATAACGACGGCGTTCGGGACGAAGCGGGGCGCCGATCCGCGAGCCGCCGCTCTGGCTGCCCAGTCGCGGTCCTCGCCGGCCGCGGTCGGGAACGACTCGTCGAAAGGCAGCTCGAGGAGGAGCTGGCGAGAGCAGGCGAGGTTGCAGGTGGCGGCGAAGCCGGGCGACGAGGATCCCGGCTCCGCGGCGACCCCCTGCAGATAGTCGGCGATCGCCTGCCAGGCCCGATCCGCGGCGCTCGCGTCCTCCGCGACCACGGTCTTCCCTGCCACGCACTCGACCTCCCCGTGGAGCAGCGTTCCCGCCAGCGCCTCGGCCCAGCCGGCCTGCGCCTCGCAGTCATCGTCGATGAAGCCGACGACCTCACCGCTCGCGGCCGCCACCCCCGCGTTCCGAGCCGCCGCCGGCCCCCGCCCCTCCAACCGCACCAGCTCCGCGCCAGTGTCGCGCACGATTTCCGCGACCAGCTCCTGCTTGGCAGACCCGTCATCGACCACGACGATCTCGGCAGATTGACCACGCAGCGAGGCAAGGCAGCTCCTCAGCTTTTCGGCCCGATCCTTCGTTGGAATTACGACGGAGACCTTCATCGGCCCGGCATTCTCGTCTCTCGCGGTGGGTGGCGCCGATTTGGGGGACCACCCCGAGGAAGCTTCAGCTACCGCAGGGGCGGTGGAACCAAATCGGTGACAGGACCCGCCGCGCCCCGCGCCTAGAATCGAGTCCCGTGTTAGTCCTCCTCACCAACGACGACGGCATCGCCGCCCCCGGCCTGCAGGCTGCCCGCCGCGCCCTCCGCGAGCTCGACGGCATCGAGGTCGGCGTCATCGCCCCGGACTCCAACCGCAGCGCGACTGCCCGCAGCATCACCACCCGCTCGCCGCTCAGCGTCGAGGAAGTCGAGTTCGAGGACGGGGACCGCGGCTTCGCGACGGACGGCACGCCGGTGGACTGCGTCCGCTTTGCCGACCTGGGGCTGCTCGGCGGCCGCCCCGACCTGATCGTCTCCGGCATCAACCACGGCTCCAACCTCGGCGACGACATCACCTACTCGGGCACGGTCGCGGCGGCCTTCGAGGGCATCGTCCTAGGCATCCCAGCGATCGCCGTGTCGCAGCAGTCGATGGCGGGGGGCATGGGATACGTCAGCGGCCGTTTCGACTTCGGCCTCGCCGCGCCCCTGACGGCGCAGCTCGTGCGGAGGCTGATCGAGGAGCCGATGCCGCCCGAGACGCTGGTCAACGTCAACCTGCCGGCGGGGGAGGCGACCGGGATCGAGGTGACGAAACTCGGCAAACGCCTCTACAACGACGAGCTTAAGCTGGTCGACGAGGACGGCAGCGGCAGGCGGCGCTACGAGATCTACGGCTTCGAGCCCTCCTTCGAGGACGAGGAGGGCACCGACCTCTCCGCCGTCGCCCGCGGTCGCGTCTCGGTCACCCCGATCCACTTCGACCTCACCGACCACGGCGGCCTCGAGCGGCTGCGCGGGTGGGGCTTCGAGGAGATGCTGGCCGCCTGCGCCCCCTCCTCGGTGTGAGCCCGGCCGACGTCGAGCGGCGCGCGGCGGAGCTGCGGCGCGAGATCGAGCACCACAACCACCGCTACTACGTCCTCGACGACCCCGAGATAGGCGACGACGCCTACGACGCGCTGCTCGACGAGCTGCGCGCGATCGAGGCCGCGCACCCCGAGCTGCTGACGCCCGACTCCCCGACCCAGCGCGTCGGCGGCGAGCCGGTCTCCCGCCTCGAGAAGGTCACCCACCTGCAGCCGATGCTGTCGCTGGCCAACGCGCGCTCGGAGGAGGAGCTGCGCGCCTGGGTGACCCGCATGCGCGCCCACCTCGCGCGCGAGGGGATCGAGGACCCCGACCTGCGCTTCGTGGCCGAGCCCAAGATCGACGGGCTCGCGATCTCGCTCCTGTACCGCGACGGGGTGCTCGAGCGCGGCGCCACGCGCGGCAACGGCGAGGTGGGCGAGGACGTGACGCACAACCTGCGCACGATCGACGTCGTGCCGAAGACGGTGGAGGGCGCGCCGGCGCTGCTGGAGGTGCGCGGCGAGGTGTACATGCCGCGCTCGGCGTTCGTGGAGATG
>DASQDJ010000167.1:0-1851 GCA_035634215.1 Solirubrobacterales bacterium
CCGCGCAGCCCTCGGGATTGCCCGCGCGCAGGAGCCCGGCGATCCGTCGATGCTGCTAGTTGTCGCGCGCGCGGCCCTCGGTGCGGACGCCGCCGCCCAGGTAGAAGCCGAGCCGCAGCTTGCGCAGCAGACCGAGGAAGAACTCGCTGAGCGCGTCGCTTGCCAGCGCCGCGACGAGGGTGGCGTGGAAGCTCATGTCCGCCTCGAAGGCCGCGTGCAGGTCGCCGGCGGCGATGGCGCGCTCGCGCTCCTCGGCGGCCGCCTCCAGCTGCCCCAGCTCCTCCTCGCCCAGCGCGCTCGCGGGCTCGACCGCGCTCAGCTCGATCGCCAGGCGGGCGCGGAAGAGGTCGACGACGTCCTCGCGGGAGAGCTCGGTCACGGTGACGCCGCGATAGGCGTTGTAGGTGACGAGGCCGTCGCGCTCCAAGAGGCGCAGCGCCTCCCTGATCGTGTTGCGGGAGACCCCGATCCACTCCTGCAGCTGGCTCTCGCGCAGCGGCGTCCCCGGGACGACCTCGCCGCGCAGGATCAGGTCGCTGACGCCGTCCGCGATGCGCTCAACGGTGGTGACGCGGGTGAGGGCCAGCTTGCCGAGCCGGCCCGGGGGGTGGTCTTTCGGTCCATCCTTCATCAGTAGGATTGTTGGACAGTAGCACCGATCCCCTCCCGATTCTCGTCGCTGGACACTGGTTCTACGGGGCCGCCGTCAGGCACGAGGAGAGCGTCCTCGGAGCGCCATCCGAGCCCCACCTCGTCCCCCACCCGCGGCGCCGTCGTCGCGCCGGCGTCTTGGCGGACGAAGAGGGCCCGCCCGCCGCAGGCGAGCGTGATCCGGCGGCTCGCGCCCAGGTAGGAGACGTCGGTGACGCGCCCGCGCAGCTCGTTGTCGAGCGGGCCGCCCGCGCCGGCGCCAGTCAACTGGATCGCCTGCGGCCGCACGACGTAGCAGCAGCGGCCGGGGGCCCGCTCGGCGGGGGGCACGAGGAGCCGCTCGAGGCCCTCGGCGCGGAAGCGCTCGCCCTCGTCGGTGGCCACGAGGACGCCGGCGAGGATGTTCGACTCCCCCATGAACTCGGCGACGAAGCGATTCGCCGGTCGCCGGTAGAGGTCCTCCGGCGTGCCGATCTGCTCGATGCGCCCGCGCTGGAAGACCGCGATCCGGTCGGAGAGGGCGAGCGCCTCGCTCTGGTCGTGAGTGACGTAGACGAAGGTGATGCCGAGATCGCGGTGGATCGACTTGATCTCCCGCTGCAGGCTCTCGCGCAGCTTGCGGTCGAGCGCCCCCAGCGGCTCGTCCATCAACAGCAGCCGCGGGTTGAAGACGATCGCACGCGCGAAGGCCACACGCTGCTGCTGGCCGCCGCTCAGCTCGCGCGGACGACGGTGGCCGATGTCGCCGAGGCCGACCAGCTCGAGGGCGTCGGCGACGCGCCGCTCGCGCTCCGCGCGCCCAACGCCGCGCTGCTTGAGCGGGTAGGCGACGTTGGCGGCCGCCGTCATGTGCGGGAAGAGGGCGTAGTTCTGGAAGATCACGCCGATGTTGCGCTTGTGCGTGGGGATCGGCGCGATCGGCGCCTCGTCGAGGTGGATCTCGCCCTCGCTCAGCTCGGTGAAGCCGGCGATCGCGTTCAGCATCGTCGTCTTGCCCGAGCCGCTCGGCCCGAGCAGGGTCAGGAACTCGCCCGGGCGGACGTCGATCGAGACGCCGTCGAGGGCGACGACGTCGCCGTAGCGCTTGACCGCTCCGGCGACTCGCAGGCCGGCGCCGAGGCTGGCGGCGGCGTCCTCGAGCCGCGTGTCGAAGCTGCGCAGGCCGGCGCCGACGATGACGACAACGAGCGGCACCGCCAG
>DASQDJ010000168.1:0-2615 GCA_035634215.1 Solirubrobacterales bacterium
CCGACCGCGAGGCGGTGATCGCGGGTGACGCCCTGGTCATGCTCGACCCCTACACCGCCCGGCCCGGCCCGCGGATCGTCGCCGGTGCCGCGACCGCCGACTCCGGGCGGGCCCTGCGCTCGCTCGACGCCCTGGCCGAGACCGGCAGGCGAACCGTCCTCACCGGCCACGGCGAGCCGTGGCGCGGGGGTACCGAGGCGGCCGCGCGCGAGGCGCGGCGGATCGGCCCGTCCTAGGAGGGTCTCCTAGCCGAGCACGACCTCGGCGTCGTGGCGCGGCGTCTCGGTGATCGCGCGCCGGAAGACCCGCTCGGGGCGCGACCGGGCCGGGCGGAAGTCGCGCCGTCGCACCAGCTCTTCCAGCACGACGGCCATCTCGAACTGGGCGAAGGCGGCGCCGAGGCAGCGGCGCACGCCGCCGCCGAAGGGGATCCAGGTGTAAGTGCCGGGCGGGTTGTCGAGGAAGCGCTCGGGCAGGAAGCGGTCCGGCTCGGGGTAGACGCGCGGGTTGCGGTGGACGAGGTAGATGGACGGCGTGACCGCCACCCCCGCGGGCAGCCGGTGGCCGCCGATCTCGACCGACTCGGTGAGGCGGCGGACGACGATCGAGATCACCGGCCGCAGCCGCAGCGTCTCCTGAATCGTCGCGGTCAGGTACGCGTCGTCGTCGCCGGCCCCGACCTCCTCGCGCAGCCGCTCCAGCTTCTCGGGATGGCGTGCCAGCCGCTCCATCGCCCAGGCGAGCGAGGTGGCGGTCGTCTCGTGGCCGGCGACGAGCAGGGTGACCAGCTCGTCGCGGATCTCGGCGTCGCTCATCGGGCTGCCGTCCTCGTGGCGGGCGGCGGCCAGCAGCGAGAGGATGTCGTCGCGCTCGGCGAGGTCGGCGGCCCGGCGGCGCTCCGCGATCTCCCTGTAGACGAGGCGGTCGACCCGCTCGATCCGCCGTCGTAGGGGCCCCAGCCGCGCGGCTCGGTGCGGCCCGACCAGCAGCACAGGCAGCAGCAGGCGCGGGTTGGTGGTCAGGTCGAGGAAGTAGCGCAGCGCCTCGCGCAGCTCGGCCAGCCCCCGCTCCTCGCGCGCCCCGAAGACCGTGCGCAGGATGATCTCCAGCGTGATCGCCTGCATGCGAGGACGCAGCTTGTGCGGCATGCCGGTGGGCCAGCTCTCTATCTCCCGGACGGCAATCTCCCGCATCGTCTCGCGGTAGGCCTTCATCCGCTCCCCGTGGAAGGGCGGCAGCAGCAGCTTGCGCTGGCTGATGTGCGGCTTCTCGTCGAGGACCAGGACCGAGTTGGGGCCGAGGAACGGTTCGAGGATGTGGTTGCCCTCGCCGGCGTGGAAGACGCGCGAGTCCCCCGTGAACACCTGCTTGACCGCCTCGGGGTCTGCGAGCATCACCCACTCGCCTTCGTAGGCGATCCGCAACGTGAAGACGTCGCCGTAGCGGTCCTGGCAGGCGAAGAGGAAGCGCCGCGCCTGGCGCGACCAGATCGCCGTCTGCACCGCCTTCGGCAGCGGCGGCCCGGGCGGCAGGTCGTCGCGTCGGCGCCTACTCATACTGGAGCGCCTCCAGCACCTTCAGCCGCGACGCGCGCCGCGCCGGGGCGATCGCCGCGAGGACGCCCGCGATCGCCGCGAAGACCAGCAACAGGACCAGCGTCCCGATCGGATAGGAGAGGACGAAGCCCTCGTCCCTGAGCGGCTGCGCGATCAGCGCCGCGAAGATCACCCCGATCACCATGCCGAGCAGGGCGCCGATCAGGGCCGTGATCACCGCCTCGTAGCGGATCATCGTCCGCACCTGGCGGCGCGACATGCCGATCGCCCGCAGCATCCCCAGCTCCCGGGTGCGCTCGTGGATCGAGAGGGCCAGGGTGTTGGCGATCCCGAACAGCGAGACGATCACCGCCAGGGCCAGCAAGGCGTAGATCAGCCGCAGCAGCTGGTTGATCTGCGATTCCTGGTTTTCCTTCAGTTCCTGCTGGTTGCGGACGGCGACCACCGGGAAGTCCCGGTCCATAACCCGCTCGAGGCGGTCCTGGACCTCGCCCGCGTCGGCGCCGGGCGCCAGCTTGACGAAGTCGATCAGGTCGTCGCGCTGGTCGAATGCCCGCTCCATCAGCGCCTGAGTGACAAGCGCGTTGCCGAGCAGTTCCGCCTTGTCTTCGAAGATCGCGACGACGCGCAGCACCGGCCTCGCCCCGGGCTGGGTCAGCAGCCACACCTCGTCGCCGAGCTCGAAGCCGTTACCGCTCGCGAACGACTTGTCGAGGATGACCTCGCCGTCCTTCAGGTCGCGCAGGGCCGACGGGCCGCCCTGGTCCCAGTCGATCGTCAGGATCTCGCCGGCATCCGGCTCGGGCGCCGAGACTCGCGGCGTGGCGCCGTCGCCGTTCAGCAGCTTCGCCTGCGCCGCGCGCAGCGTCGAGACCAGCTCGACCCCCTCGACCCGCTCGGCGGCGCCGGCGACCTGGGGCGAGATCGGCGAGAAGCCGTCGTCGTTCTGGATCACGAGCTGGCCCTGGAAGCTGTCGTCGACCGCGCTGTCGATCGAGCTCTTGATGCCTGCCGCGAAGACGGTGACGAAGGCGACGACCGCGAGGCCGATCATCAGCG
>DASQDJ010000169.1:0-2139 GCA_035634215.1 Solirubrobacterales bacterium
GGGCCGAGGTCGCCGGTGGCACCGGCGGCCTTGGCGATGTGGGGGCGGCCGATCGAGTCGGCGCCGCCGGCTTCGCGGATCGCGTCCTCGAGGGTCAGGTCGAAGCCCTCGCGCCGCAGGTTCTCGACGATCTCCCCGGCCCGCGTCCGCCGCTCCTCCTGGGCCCGTTCGCAGACCGGCGCCATCTTCTCGAGGTCGATCCAGTAGCCGCAGATGTGCAGGTCTTCGGCGTACTCGTGGACGCAGGACATCTCGATCGCCGGCACCAGCTCGATCCCCAGCCGCTCTGCCGCCTCCTGCGCGTCCGGGACCCCCGCGATCGCGTCGTGGTCGGTCAGCGCCAGCGTCGTGACACCGGCCTCGGCGGCTTTCTCGACCACCTCCGCGGCGGGCAGCTGCCCGTCGGAAACGGTCGAATGCGACTGCAGCTCAATCAGCATGGACGCGGCAGCCTACCGCCGCCCCGAATAAATAGACTGCCGCCCCCATGTTCCAGAAAGTCCTCATAGCCAACCGCGGTGAGATCGCCATCCGCGTCGCCCGCACCCTGAAGGAGATGGGCATCACCTCGGTTGCCGTCTACTCGGAGATCGACCGCGACGCCCCGCACGTGCGTGAGGCCGACGAGGCCTTTCTGATCGGCCCGGCGGTGCCGGCCGAGAGCTATCTGAACATCCCGAAGATCATCGAGACCGCCAAGGAGGCGGGCGCGGAAGCGATCCATCCCGGCTACGGCTTCCTCGCCGAGAACGCCGACTTCGCCCGTGCCTGCGCCGACAACGACATCGTCTTCATCGGCCCGCCGCCGGAGGCGATCGAAGCGATGGGGTCGAAGACCAAAGCGCGCGAGATCATGGAGCAGGCCGGGGTGCCGATCGTCCCCGGCTCGACCGAGGTCGCCAAAGACCTCGACGAGGCTCGTAAGCAGGCCGAGGAGGCCGGCTATCCGGTCGCCTGCAAGGCCGCCGGCGGCGGCGGCGGCAAGGGCTTCCGCGTCGCGATGACGCCCGACGACCTCGAGGAGGCATTCGAAGGCTCCGCCCGCGAAGGCGAGAAGTTCTTCTCCGACCCGCGCGTCTACATCGACCGCTCCCTCGTCGACCCGCGCCACGTCGAGGTCCAGGTCCTCGCCGACTCGCACGGCAACGTCATCCACCTCGGCGAGCGCGACTGCTCGCTGCAGCGCCGCCACCAGAAGGTCGTGGAGGAGGCGCCGGGCCCGCACGTCGACGAGGAGATGCGCGAGCGGATCGGCAAGATCGCCACCGACGCGGCCGCGGCGGTCGGCTACCGCGGCGCCGGCACGATCGAGGGGATGCAGGTCGGCGACGAGTACTTCTTCCTCGAGATGAACACCCGCGTCCAGGTCGAGCACTGCGTGACCGAGATGGTCACCGGCATCGACATCGTCCGCGAGCAGGTCCTGGTCGCCGCCGGCGAGCAGCTCTCGATCGCCCAGGAGGACGTCGAGCTGCGCGGCTGGTCGATCGAGTGCCGGATCAACGCCGAGGCCGCGCACAAGAACTACGCGCCGGCGCCGGGCCCGATCGGCGACTCCTACCACGAGCCCTCCGGGCCGGGCATCCGCGTCGATTCCGGCGTCGAGGCCGGCGGCGAGGTGACGCCGATGTACGACCCGATGGTGGCCAAGCTCATCGTCTGGGACGTCGACCGCGAGAAAGCGACGCGCCGCATGCTGCGGGCGCTCGACGAATACGACTCCGGCGGCCTCACCACCCTGATCCCCTTCCACAAGGCGATCCTCGCCACCGAGCAGTGGGCGCGCGGGGAGACCTGCCGCGACCTGATGGAAGACAAGGAGTGGCTGAAAACCACCGCTCCCGCCGATGCCAGCCCGCCTGAACCCTCGGAGGACGGCGGCGAGGTGGTCACCCGCGACTACAAGGTCGAGGTCTCCGGCAAGCTCTTCGACGTAAAGGTGATCGGCGAGGCCTCCGCGGGCGGTGTCGCCGCCCCCGCCGCTGGTGGTGGCAAGAAACCTCCGAAGCGCGATCGCAAAGGCGGCGTCGGCCCCAGCGCCTCCAGCGACCCCCTTCCCTCGCCGCTCCAGGGCACCGTCCTCAAAGTCGCCGTCGAGCAGGGCGCCGAAGTCTCAGAGGGCGACCTGATCTGCGTCAT
>DASQDJ010000170.1:0-9939 GCA_035634215.1 Solirubrobacterales bacterium
GGCGAACCGGCCCAGCGTCGCCCTGGCGCGCTCCTTGAGCTCGGCGCGGACCCGTTCCTCGGCCTCCGCTGCCCCGGCGCGCGCCCGCTCGACGCGCGCGATGGCCTCCGCTCGGGCCTTCTCGGCCTCCCTGGCCGCCTCCGTCCGCGCGCTCTCGGCGCGCGCCTCGGCCTCGGCGGCCCTAACCTCGGCAGCCTCGACCCGCTCCTCGCTCTTTCGCACCCAGGCCAGCGCCTGCTCGGCGACGCCGCGGATCTCTTCGCGCCCCTCGGCGACGGCGGTCAGCTGGACGGCAGGCTCACCCATTCGCGCGCAACCTACTACGGCCTCCGGAGGCCGAATCCGGCCGGCGGTCCGAAAGAGCGCAATTAGCGCAAAGGCGCTAGAGGGAGCGTTCGGCCTCGCGCGTGTGCAGCTCGCGCTTGAGGACCTTGCCCGTCGCGTTGCGCGGCAGCTCGTTCATGAACTCGATCTCGCGCGGCGTCTTGTAGCCGGCGAGGTTCGACTTGACGTGCGCCTTCAGCTCGTCTTCGCCGACCTCGACCCCCTGGGCCCGGACCACGAATGCCTTGAGGCGCTGCCCGAACTCCTCGTCCTCGACCCCGATCACGGCGACCTCGACGACCGCCTCGTGATCGGCGAGCAGGTCCTCGACCTCGCGGGGGAAGACGTTCTCGCCGCCGGAGACGATCATCTCGTCGTCGCGCCCGTCGACGAAGAGGCGGCCGGCTGGGTCGAAGTGCCCGACGTCGCCGCTGGAGAGCAGCCCGTCGATCGCCTGCTTGCCGCCGCCGCCGGTGTAGCCCTCGAACGACATTTCGTTGCCGACGAAGATGCGGCCCACGTCGCCCGCCGGCAGCTCCCGCCCCTCCTCGTCGTAGATTCGGACCACGGTGCCACGCGGCGGTCGGCCGGCCGTGCCCGGCGCCGCGCGCAGATCCTCCGGGGTGGCGACGGTCGCGTAGGCGACCTCGGTCGAGCCGTAGAGGTTGTAGACGGTGTCGCCGAACCGGTCCATCCACTCGATCGCCAGCTCCCCGGGCAGGGCGGAGCCCGAGAGCGAAGTGATCCGCAGCGAGGAGAGGTCGTAGGAGGCGAGCGTCTCGTCGGGGAGCTGGAGGATCCGCTGGATCATCACCGGCACCGCCGCGAGGACCTCGGTTCGATGCTCCTGCACCGCCCGCAGCGTCTCCTCCGGGTCGAAGCGCCGGCGCAGCACCAGCGTCGAGGCGGTCGGCAGGCTCATGACGAAGTGGAAGAAGCCCCAGGAGTGAAAGAGCGGCGCCGCCACCATCATCTTCTCGCGGCTGCGGAAAGGGATCTTGTCGATCAGCGCCGCGATCGACAGCAGGCCGTCGGGGCTGGAGCGCTGCGCGCCCTTCGGCGTGCCGGTCGTCCCCGAGGTGAGGATTACGAAGCGCGGTTTGTCGGGCGGCGGCTTCAGGTTGGAGTCGTCATTGGCGGCGATCAGCGATTCGAGCGTCGGCGCGTCGGTCTCGTCGTCGGCCCAGCCGACGATGCGGGCGATCCCCTCGTCGACCCCCTCGAGGAGACCGGTGAACTCCTCGTCGTAGACGAGCGCCTTGGGCGCCTCGCGCCGCATCACCTCGACCAGCTGGGGACCGGCGAACATCGTGTTGAGGTAGAGGGCGCTGGCGCCGAGCTTCGCCGTGGCCAGCGTCGCCTCGACGAAACCGCGGTGGTTGCGACACATGATCCCCACGCCGTCCCCGGGGCCGATCCCCATCCGCTCGAAGGCGTGGGCGAGGGCGTTGGAGCGGCGGTGGAGCTGTTCGAAGCTGAGCGAGCCGCGTTCGTCGATCAGCCCTGGCTCGTGGGGGTGTTTGATCGCCGCGGTGGTGATGCCGAGCGCCGGCGACGCGCCCCAGCGCAGAAAGGCGGCGAGGACCCTGGCGGTCTTGTCGGGGCGCTGCGGGGCGAGGATGCCGGACTCCCGCAGCACCCGAACCTCGAAGGCTTTGTCGACGAGCGCCTGG
This sequence comes from Solirubrobacterales bacterium, assembly GCA_035634215.1. Lineage (GTDB taxonomy): Bacteria > Actinomycetota > Thermoleophilia > Solirubrobacterales > 70-9 > VRUE01. Next base: position 1,998 of record DASQDJ010000170.1, read on the forward strand.
CGCGCTCTCACCGCTATGGAGCTGCTCTCCGGCATGAGCACCGAAGCCTATTCGCTATCGAGGGAGGCGACGGCGATGCAGGCGATTCCCTCGCCGCGGCCGATCCAGCCCATGCCCTCGTTCGTGGTCGCCTTGACGCTGACCGTGGCCGAGGTCGCCTCGGCGATGACCCGCTCCATCTCGGCCCGGTGGGGCGCCAGCCGCGGCGCTTCGCAGACCACCGTCGCGTCGATGTTGACGATGCGACCGCCGAGCGTGCCCACGACGGTGCGCAACAGGTCGATCGAGTCGGCGTCGCGCCACCGCTCGTCGTCGTCGGGGAAGAGCGTGCCGATGTCGCCGCCGCCGGACGCGCCGAGCAGGGCGTCGATCACGGCATGGGTGAGGACGTCGGCGTCGGAGTGGCCGACCAGCCCCCGCTCGTGCTCGATCCGCACGCCGCCGAGGATCAGCGGCCGCCCCGCCTCGAAGCGGTGGCTGTCGTAGCCGATCCCGACCCGGCTCATCGTGAGAGATCCTCCCCCGCGAGACGACCCAGCGGCGCCAACCGCCGCTGCCGGCCCTCGAAGACGCAGATCTCCCCGACGCCGAGGTCGTCGAGGAACTCGATCGCCCGTTCGTAGCCGAAGCCGACCTGCTCGGGCAGATGGGCGTCGGAGGAGAGCGCGAAGGCGGCCCCCGCCTCGACGCAGAGCGCGGCGAAGCTGGCGGCGGGGTAGAGCTCTCCGACCGGCTTGCGGAGACCGGCCGTGGAGACCTCGACCGCGATGCCGCTCTCGGCTATCGCCTCGACGGCCGGCTCGTAGAAGCGGCGCAAATCGCCGTCGGGCAGCGGCCGTCCCGCCCCCCAGACCTTGACCAGGTCCGGGTGGGCAAGGATGTCGAAGAGGCCGCAGCGAGCGCACTCGGCGAGTGCCGCGTAGTAGCGACCCCACACCTCCTCCGGGTCGCCGCGCTCCTCCCAGACATCCCAGTCCGGGTGGTCGACTGCGGCGTCGCCGACGAAGTGGACGGAGCCGACGACATAGTCGAGCTCGCGGGCTTCCAGCAGGTTCGCGGTGCGATCCTCGGCGCCCGGCACGTAGTCGCACTCCACTCCGACCCGCAGGCCGGCGTCGCGGAGAAACTCGCAGTAGGCGTCGAGGTCGTCCTGCGCCTGCTCCTCCCAGAAGGGGTGGCGCCAGACGTCGAGCGCTTGGCGGAAGCGGTAGACGTGCTCTGAGACCCCCAGCTCCTCTATGCCGACCGCGGCGGCGGCGGCTCGGTAGCGCTCGACGTTCTCGGCGGTGAAGTAGCGGTCGGGGGGCGTGCCGGGCTCGTCGGGACGCAGGTGCAGGTGGTAGTCGGTAAGCAAGAGCGGGACGTTACTCGTCGGTAGTCTCGCCGCATGGTCCACCTGCGGATCGTCGTGCCGGCCGACCGCTCCCAGGAGGTGCTCGATGTGCTCGAGGCGACGCCGTCGACCTGCAACCTCGTCTTCCTCGGCGGCGCGGCGCGCAAGCCTGCCGGCGACGTGATCCTCTGCGACGTCGCGCGCGAGGACGCCAGTGTCGTCATCGACGACCTCAAAGAGCTCGACGTGCCGCGCGACGGCTCGATCTCGCTGGAGCAGATCGACTCGCAGCTCTCCGAGGCCGCCGAACGGGCCGAGCGCGCCGCCCCGGGCGCCCCCTCCGACGCCGTCGTCTGGGAGGAGGTGGAGGCGCGAACCTCCGAGAGCATCGAGCTGAGCGGCAACTACTTGATCTTCTTCGTGATCGCCTGTCTGATCGCCTCGGTGGGGATCTTCCTCGACTCGCCGATCCTGATCGTCGGCGCGATGGTGGTCGGGCCGGAGTTCGGTCCGATCGCCGGCTTCTGCGTCGCGCTGGTCGAGCGGCGGATCGGAATCGCCCTGCGCTCGCTGACCGCGCTCGCGATCGGCTTTCCGCTCGGCATCACCGCGGCCTTCCTCTTCACGCTCATCTGCAAGGCGACCGGGTTGGTCGAGTCGGACTTCACCGGCGCCGACCATCCCCTCACCGACTTCATCTCCCACCCCGACGCCTTTTCCTTCATCGTCGCCGCCTTCGCGGGGACGGCCGGGGTCCTCTCGCTGACGTCCGCCAAGTCGGGGGCGCTGGTCGGTGTGCTGATCTCGGTCACCACGATCCCAGCCGCCGCCAACATCGGCCTTGCCGCCGCCGTCGCCGACTGGTCGGAATGGCGCGGCGCGATGGCGCAGCTCGCGGTCAACCTGAGCGCGATCTTCCTCGCCGGCGTCACGACCCTCTACATCCAGCGCCGCCTCTACCGGCAGCGCCGCCGCAACCACGTCATCGAGCGCGCTCGGCCAGCATCAGCTCGGCGACCCTGAGGTCGAGCGGCGTCGTCACCTTGAGATTCTCGGACGGGGTGGGATGCAGGAGCACGCGCCCGCCGGCCGCCTCGATCAGCATCGCCTCGTCGGTCGGCTCCGCCGCGTCGGCCGGGTAGGCGTCGAGCGCTTCCCGCAGCGCGGCGGCGCGGAAGACCTGCGGCGTCTGGGCGGCCCAGAGCGAGGCACGATCGACCGTGCCTTCGACGGTGACTGTGGACTTGACCCCGCTATAGGGAGGTGAAGTGCACAGTCGGCGATCGTCGTGTGACGGAAGGTGCGCTGCTGCGCGCTTGATCGTGTCGACGAGCGGCGCCGCGGCGATCGCGGCGTCGGCGTCGGTGTCCCCCGCCAGCGCCGCGACGACTTCCTCGACCAGCGCCGCGGTCAGGAGCGGCCGCGCCGCGTCGTGGATCGCCACCAGCTCGGTCTCGACCGCGGCGAGCGCGGTGCGACCGGACTCCGACCGCGTGGCGCCACCCTCGACCGCCACGACATCCTCGTGGCCGAGATCGCCCAGCCGCCCGGGCGGGCAGGCGACGACGATCGAGCGGACGCTCTCGGCCAGACGGAAGGCCTCGAGCGACCACTCGACCATCGGACGTCCGGCCACCGGCACGAACGCCTTCGGACCACCGGCCCCGAGCCTCTCCCCGGAGCCGGCAGCCGCGACGACGGCGGTGACGCTAGGCGGCGACGGTTGCGGCGAAGCGCTCCTCCAGCAGCCCGTCGAGGTACTCCTCCGCGCCTTCCTCGTCCTTGTCGAGCGCGTACATGAACTCCGACGCGAGGATCTTCTTGGCGCGCGTGTACATCTGCTTCTCGCCGGTCGAGAGCCCCTTCTCCATCTCGCGCAGCGCGAGGTTGCGAACCACCTCGGCGAGCTCGAAGACATCGCCGGTCTTGATCTTCTCGCGGTTGTACTTGAAGCGCCGGTTCCAGTTCTTCGGCATCTCCGAGACATCGTCGGTGAGGACCTGTGTGACCTTCTTGATTTCCTCCTCGTCGATGACGCGGCGCAGCCCTGCCTTGCCGGCGTTCTCGCACGGGACCATCACGGTGAGCTCGTTGTGGAGGATCTTGATGGTGAGGTATTCCCGCTCCTCGCCCATCAGCTCACGCGTCTCTTTCTTCATCACGAGACCAGCGCCGTGGTGGGGGTAGACCACCTTGTCCCCCTCCTCGAAGTCACAGACGTACTCGACGTCCTCCTCGGTGACGGTCTCGATTGCCTCCTCTAGCTCGGGAATCGCTTGCTCCTTTCGGTTCGCGACGGCTGGGGCGCCGTCTGGGGTCAGCTCTGCAAATAGCGGTCGACCAAGTCGACCTCTTGGAGCCTCCGCAGTCCCTCGCGGATGTCCTTGGCCCGGGTCGGGCCGACCCCGTCGACGGCCGCGAGGTCGTCGTCGGAGGCGGTCAGGACCTGCTCCAGGCCGCCCAGCTCCTGGATGATCTTCTGGACGACAAGCTTGGGGATGCGCGGCACGTGGCCGAGCACGCGGTAGCCGCGCGGCGCCACCGGGAAGTCGAGCGTGTTCAGCTTGCGGTCGTAGCCGAGCAGCTCGGCGAGCCGGCCGAAGTCGAGCACGTCCTCGTGCGGCATGCGCGAAAGCGACTGCAGCACGGTGGCGAGGTTCTCCTCGGAGTCCTCGACCGAGTAGTCGCGGATCAGCGCCGTTTTGCCGGCGGCGACGCCGACCATCGTCTCCTCCAGCTGCATCTCGATGAGGCGGCCCTCGGTGCCGAGCTCGACGATGTAGCGCTCGACCTCGACCGCCATCCGAGTGACCAGCTCGGCGCGCTGCAGCACGGTCAGAGCGTCGTAGAGGACGCCGCCGCCCTCGAACTCGAGCACCGTCAGGCGGGTCGAGACCTGTTCGAGCCGCTGCCGGTACTTGTCGAGCGTCGCCAAGCCCTGGTTGGCCTTGGCGAGTACGGCGGGGATCTCCTGCAGGATGTACTTGGTCCCCTCTACGTAGAGAGAGACAACGTCGCGGCGCTGGGAGATCGCGATCACCAGCGCCTCGGTCTGTTTGGAGACGCGCTCGGCGGTGCGGTGGCGGGTGCCCGTCTCGGCCGAGAGGATCGTCGGGTCCGGCATCAGCTGCACGTTGGCCCAGACGATTTTGGTCGCCTCGGGGTTGAGGACGATCGCGCCATCCATCTTCGCCACTTGGTAGAGCATCGCCGGCGTGTAGTCGATGTCGAGCTGAATCCCGCCCGAGAGCAGGTGCGAGATGTCGGTCGGGTCGCCGACCACGATCAGGCCGCCGGTACGGGCGTGGACGATGTTGTCGATCCCCTCGCGCAGCGCGCCGCCAGGCGCGACCACGTCAAGCGCCCTCAGCAGCCGGGGATCCTGACGTTCCGCAAGCTCGTGGAGCTCATCCCCAGGCAGCGACGACGACATCGCCACCTAGGATGGCAAATTCCGCTCTAGAATGCGGTCTGGGGCATCTCCGAGTGGACAGATCGGGATGGACGTTGTCAAGCGGAGATCGATCACGCAGCCGCGAGATCGCGCCCCGGGTCGATTCCCCAGCGCTCGCCGACCGCCGCCAGCTCCGCGTCGAGAGGCCAGCGGTCGGGGCGCTCCTCCCCCTCGTGCTGGGGGCTGGCGCCCTTCAGTGCCATGCAGCCGCTGTTGTCGCCGACGGCGCGGATCTCGGCGACCTCGTCGGCGCTGAGCCCCTGCTCGGGGTGGAGCGCGCCCAGTTCGGCCCGCTGCTGCTCGATCGGCCGGGCGCCGTCGCCCCCCTCCTGGATTAGGGTCGGCACGACACACTCGACCGCCGGCTGGGCGAGATTCCATTGACAGGCGAGCTGAATCGTCGTCAGGCCGGCCCGGGCGGCGATCGGCTCGATCCGCGCCAGCTTCTCCAGGCCCGCCTCGATCCAACCTTCCGGCCGGAAAGCCCGGTGGTCGCCGCGCGGCAGCTCCGTGTCGGGTCGCAGGTCGCCCCAGAAGAGGCCGCCGTAGTCGACCACCCGCGTGATCACCTTCACGCCGTGCCGATCCGCCGCCTCGAGGCAGAGCTCGCCCGGCCACGGCTCGAAGGGGTTGAGGATCACCATCGCCCAGTCGATCCGGTCGCCGAAGCGCTCGAAGCAGGCGATCAGGTCTAGCGTGAATCCGTTGGCCGGCCCTGGCGCGACGCCGACGCTCCCGGTCAGGCCCGCCTCGCGCAGCGCCGCCATCCCGTCCCAGACCGCCTCGCTCGAGTAACCGGTGCGGTCGGGGTTGTGAAGCAGCAACAAGTCGAAGTGCTCGGCCCCCAGTCGCTCGAGGCTGCGCTCCGCCGCCATCCGCAGGTAGCCGGCGTACTCCTCCGGCCCGCGTAGGCGCGCGTCGGTGAAGCGCGGGAAGCCACGCGGCCCGTCCCGCTCTCCCTCGTAGAAGTCGTGCCCAACCGCCCCCACCAGGCAGTAATCCTCGCGCGGCACGCCGGCCAGCGCCCGCCCCAGGACCTGGTCCGCCTCCCCCTGGCCATACGTGTCGGCGGTCAGAACGGTGTCGATGCCATCTCCAGGCCGCAGCAGCGCTTCGAGCCGCTCCTCGGCGATCGCCTCGCCAAAGCGCAGGAACCTGCCGCCACTCCACGTCCCTATCGCTTTACGCCCCGGTTCACGCATCTCGCTGAACCATACGAATCCTCGCGCGGGTGGCGTGGAGGTGGGGGTCCTCGCCCGCAGCTTGCGAGGACGAGGAGCCCCCACTCCGCGACAGGACCCGCGCGCCTAGCGCTTGGTGCATCGGGCCGGGGAGAACTAAGCGTCGGGTCCGGGCGTCGGGTCCGGCTCGCCGTTGCCATCCGGCTCGGCGTCGCCGGGGCCGTCATCCTTCTTAGCGCCAACGCCAACCTTCTCCGGCTCGCGCTTCTTCGCCTTCTTCGGCGGGATGATCCGCAGCTTCAGCGGCCGATCGTCCTCGTCGCCGGAGGGGTCGCGCTCGACCATCACGGTGGATCCGGGGGTCATCTCGCCTTGGCGCAGCACCTCGTCGGCCAGCGGGTCCTCGATGTAGCGCTGGATCGCGCGGCGCAGCGGTCGGGCGCCCATCGACGGGTCCCAGCCTTTGTCGACCAGGATGTCCTTGGAGTCCTCGCTCAGCTCCAGCTGCAGCTCGTGCTCGGCGACCTGGACGCGGACGCGGTTGATCATCAGGTCGACGATCTCCTTGACCTCGTCCTTGGCGAGCTTGTGGAAGACGATCACCTCGTCGATCCGGTTGAGGAACTCGGGCCGGAAGACTTTTTTCAGGTCGCCCATGATCCGGTTTTTCATGTCGCCGTAGGACATGCCGGTCTCGTCGGCGACGGTGAAGCCGATCGAGGTGTTCTTGGCGATCTCCGAGGCGCCGATGTTCGAGGTCATGATCACGATCGCGTTGCGGAAGTCGACCGTCCGCCCCTGCGAGTCGGTGAGGCGGCCGTCCTCGAGGATCTGCAAGAGGATGTTGAACACGTCGGGATGCGCCTTCTCGATCTCGTCCAGGAGCAGCACGCTGTAGGGCTTGCGCCGCACGGCCTCGGTCAGCTGCCCGCCCTCGTCGTAGCCGATGTAGCCCGGCGGCGAGCCGACCAGGCGGCTGACCGCGTGCTTCTCCATGTACTCGGACATGTCGATGCGAACCAGCGCCTCCTCGTCGCCGAAGAGGAACTCGGCGAGGGTGCGCGCCAGCTCGGTCTTGCCGACCCCGGAGGGGCCGAGGAAGATGAACGAGCCCGCCGGGCGCTTGGGGTCCTTGATCCCGGCCCGGGAGCGGCGGATCGCCTTCGAGACGGCAGTGATCGCGACCTCCTGGCCGATCACCCGCTTGTGGAGCTCCTCCTCCCTCCGGATCAGCGTCTTGGTCGCGGCCTCGGTCAGTTTGAAGACGGGGATGCCGGTCCACATCGAGACGATGTCGGCGATCTCCTCTTCGCCGACGTCGGGCCGGTCGCCGCCGTCGCCCTCCGACCACTCGTCTTCGAGCTGGCGCTTGCGGGTGGTCAGCTGACGCTCGGTGTCGCGCAGGTTGGCCGCTTTCTCGAACTCCTGCGCCTCGATCGCGGCCTCCTTTTCGCGTCGCACCTTTTCCACTTCCTCCTCGAGGTCGCGGTAGACCGGCGGCGCGCTCATCGACTTGATCCGCATCCGCGAGGCGGCCTCGTCGATCAGGTCGATCGCCTTGTCGGGCAGGAAGCGGTCGGAGATGTAGCGGTCGGCGAGCTCGGCGGCGGCCTCGAGCGCGTCGCCCGTGATGTTGACGCGGTGGTGCTGCTCGTAGCGCTCGCGCAGCCCCTCGAGGATCTTCACGGTGTCCTCGACCGAGGGCTGGTCGACTTTGATCTGGGCGAAGCGCCGCTCCAGCGCCGAGTCGCGCTCCAAGTATTTGCGGTACTCGTCGAGCGTCGTCGCGCCGATCGTCTGCAGCTCGCCGCGCGCCAGCGCCGGCTTGAGGATCGAGGCGGCGTCGATCGCGCCCTCGGCGGCGCCGGCGCCGACGAGGTTGTGGAGCTCGTCGATGAAGAGGATGATGTCGCCGCGCTGGGTGATCTCTTTCATCACCTTCTTGAGGCGCTCCTCGAACTCGCCGCGGTACTT
>DASQDJ010000171.1:0-3653 GCA_035634215.1 Solirubrobacterales bacterium
CGCCGGCGACCGCGACCTGCAGCGCCCGCGGATCGGCGTTGCCGACGTCCTCGCTGGCGAGGATGACCATGCGGCGAGCGATGAAGCGCGGGTCCTCGCCGCCCTCGAGCATCACGGCCAGGTAGTAGAGCGAGGCGTCGACGTCGGAGCCTCGCGTGGCCTTGATCCAGGCCGAGACGTAGTCGTAGTGACGGTCGCCCTGGCGGTCGTATTCGAGCGCCTTGCGCTGCATCGCGTCCTCGACCGCGGCGACGTCTATCGCATCCGACTTTGACCCCCCTCCAGCGAGGTCGGATGCGCGCTCGACCGCGCGCTCCAGGGCCGAGAGGGCGACGCGGGCGTCGCCGCCGGAGCGCTGCGCGAGCATCGCCAGCGCCGCGTCCTCGACCGGCGGCGAGTCGGCGATGCCGCGCTCGGGGTCGGCGAGCGCCCGCCGCAGCAGCTCCTCGACCCGCTCGGGCTCGAGCGGGCGCAGCTCGTAGACCTGGCAGCGCGAGAGCAGCGCCGAGTTGACCTCGAAGTAGGGGTTCTCGGTGGTCGCGCCGATCAGGGTCAGCAGGCCCTCCTCGACGGCGGGCAGCAGCGCGTCCTGCTGAGCCTTGTTGAAGCGGTGGATCTCGTCGAGGAAGAGGACCGTCGGCCTGCCGCTCGCCCGCCGGCGCTCCCGAGCCCGTTCGATCACCCCGCGGATCTCGGCTTTGCCCGCGTTGACCGCCGACTCCTCCTCAAAGGCGCCGTCGGCACGGCTGGCGGCGATCCGCGCCAAGGTCGTCTTGCCGGCGCCCGGCGGCCCGTAGAGGATCGCGCTGTGCGGGTGGCCGCTTTCGATCGCCGTCCGCAGCGCCGACCCCTCGCCCAGCACGTGCTCTTGCCCGACTAGCTCGTCCAGGTCCCGCGGCCGCATCCGCACCGCCAGGGGAGCGTCGGCAGGCGGAGCCTCCGCTGCCGGCGAGTCGTCGGCGTCGAAGAGTCGCTCCGCCACAGACTCAGTATGAGGAGGACGGGCGGACGGTCAGAGCTGCGTCGCGATCAGCCCGACGAAGCCGACGACGAAGGTGACGAGCGCCCCGCCGCCGAACTTGAAGATCGCCTGGCTGAGTGCGTCAAGCCGCGCGTCCATCCGGTCAAGGCGGGTATCCACTCGGTCGAAGCCCGCGCTCATCGTGCTCCGCAGTTCCCGCATGTCGGCATCGACCGTGTCGAGTCGCCGCTCGACTTCATCGAAGCGTCGCGCCGTCTCGGCTCTGGCCTCCTCGAAGCGTCGCGCCGTTTCCTCGCGGAAATCGTCCAGGCGCTCGTCCGTCCAGCTCTGCCTCATCGCCTCCATGATCGCACCGTAACGGACAAGACGTTACGTGTGGGTGGCGTCATTGCAAAATTTCCGTAACGACATTTAGCGCCGCCTCGCCACCTTGCACCTACAATCGACCCATGGCCACCACCGCAGGAGCGCCCCCCGCCCAGTCCACCCTCGAGAGCTTCAATCCCGCGACCGGCGAGCTGGTCGGCTCGGTCGCGACGATCACGCCCGACCAGGTCCAGGGCGTCGTCGACGACGTCGCCCGCGTCCAGCCGGCCTGGGCCGAGCTGACCCCCGAGGACCGCGGCCGCTACCTGCGCCGCGCCGCCGACGCGCTGCTAGACGACATCGACGAGATCGCCGAGCTGCTCGTGCAGGAGCAGGGCAAGCCGCGGGTCGAGGCCTACACGATGGAGCTGCTGCCGACCGTCGACGCGCTGCACTGGTGCGCCAAGGCGGGGCCGAAGATCCTCGCCGACGAGAAGGTGCGGATGTCGCAGGCCTTCCTGCTCAGCAAGCGCTCGTACTTCTCCTACGAGCCGCTGGGCGTCGTCGGCGTGATCGCGCCCTGGAACTACCCCTGGTCGATCCCCTTTGGCGAGGTGGCGATCGCGCTGATGGCCGGCAACGGCGTCGTGCTGAAGCCGGCAAGCCTGACGCCGCTGCTCGGCGAGGCGATCCGGCGCGTCTTCGAGAAGGGCGGCCTGCCCGAGGGCCTCGTCCGCGTCGTGCACGGCGGCGGCGCTGTCGGCGACGCGCTGGCCCGCTCCAGCGCCGAGAAGATCTTCTTCACCGGCTCGGTCGAGGTCGGCCGCAAGGTCGGCGCTGTCTGCGCCGAGCAGCTCAAGGGCTCGGTGCTCGAGCTGGGCGGCAAGGACCCGATGATCGTCTGCGCCGACGCCGACCTCGACAACGCGATCTCCGGCGCCCTCTGGGGCGGCTTCGCAAACGCCGGGCAGACCTGCTCGGGGATCGAGCGCGTCTACGTGGCGCGTCAGGTCGCCGACCGCTTCATCGAGGGCGTCGCCCGTGGCGCCGAACGGCTGCGGCTCGGCAACCCGATGGAGTGGGACACCGAGATCGGCCCGATGACGTCCGAGGGCCAGTACGAGATCGTCGTCGAACTGATCGAGGACGCGGTCGCCTCGGGCGCGACCAAGCACTGCGGCGGCCCGACCGAGGTCCCCGGCTCGGTCGGCAAATTCGTCGCGCCGACGGTCCTCACTGGCGTCACGCACGAGATGCGGATCATGAAGGAGGAGATCTTCGGGCCGGTGCTGCCGATCGTCGTCGTCGACTCCGAGCAGGAGGCGATCGACCTCGCCAACGACTCGGAGTTCGGCCTCGGCGCCTCGGTCTGGACCAAGGACCGCCAGAAGGGCGCCCGGATCGCCCGTCGCATCGAGTCGGGGATGGTCTGGGTCAACGACCACTCCTTCAGCCACGGCGCCTGCCAGTGCGCCTGGGGCGGCGTCAAGGACTCCGGCGTCGGACGCTCGCACTCCAAGTTCGGCTTCTACGAGTGCGTCAATGTCAAGCAGAACTCCTGGGAGCCCGGCCTCACCCGCGACTTCTGGTGGCAGCCCTACGACCGCACGCTCGGCGAAGCCGTCCGCAGCTCGGCCAAGATCCTCTACGGCAAAGGCGCCAAGCGCAGCGAGGCGCTGCGCGAGAGTGCCGGCCCGCTGCTCAAGATCGGCGCCCGCACGCTGAAGAAGCGCCGTTGAGCGAAACCGCGGTCGCGGTCGCGGGGCTGCGGCGCGAGTACGGCGAACGGGCGGCGATCGACGGGGTCGGCTTCGAGCTGGGCGCCGGCCAATCGCTGGTGGTGCTCGGGGCGAACGGCTCGGGCAAGACGACGCTGCTGCGGATCCTGGCGACGCTGCTGCGGCCGACCGCGGGCGAGGTGCGCGTGCTCGGGGCCCAGCTCCCGACCGAGGCGTGGAAGGTGCGCGGGCGGATCGGCTTCCTCGGTCACGAGCCGCTCCTCTACCGCGATCTGAGCGGCCGCGAGAACCTGCGCTTCCAGGCGCGCCTGCACGGGCTCGACGGAGAACGAGCCGACCGTCGAATCGGCGAGCTGCTCGCCGCCGTCGGCATGGAGCGGCGCGGCGACGACCGCGTCGCGGAGCTCTCGGCCGGGATGCGGCAGCGACTGGCCATCTGCCGCTGCGTCCTGCACGAGCCGGAGCTGCTGCTGCTCGACGAGCCGGACTCGAACCTCGACGCCGAGGGGCGCGAGCTGGTCCATGAGTTGATCGGGCCGCGAGGGGATCGCACGCGGGTGATCGTCACCCACGACCCCGAGCGGTTCGCCGCTGAGGCCGACCAGGTGCTCATGTTGTCGCTCGAC
>DASQDJ010000172.1:0-2376 GCA_035634215.1 Solirubrobacterales bacterium
GCGGCGCGTTACTGGGCCGCATGCCGCCCGACGAGTGGACCAACGTCGAACACGTCCGTCGCTACCTGGGGCGGGCCGACGAGTTCCCGCACCGTCTGGAGGGCGAGGGCGTGTTGCTGGAACGGGTGCCGGGGGACGTCCGCCGCGTGCTCGACCTAGGCACCGGCGACGGCCGCCTGCTCGCGCTGCTGCTGGCGGAGCGGCCGGCGGCGCGCGGCGTCGGGCTCGACTTCTCCGAGCCGATGCTCGCCGTCGCGCGGGAGCGCTTCGCCGGGGAGGAGCGCGTCGACCTGGTCGAGCACGACCTGGCCCAGCCGCTGCCGGAGCTGGGCAGCTTCGACGCCGTCGTCTCCTCCTTCGTCATCCATCACCTCGAGGACGAGCGCAAGCGGTCGCTCTACGCCGAAGCCTTCGAGCTGCTCGAGCCGGGCGGCGTCTTCGCAAACTTCGAGCACGTCGCCTCGCCGACGGAGCGCCTGCACCTCGCCTTCTTCGAGGCGATCGGCGAGCCGATCGCGCACGAGGACCCCTCCGATCGCACCCTCGACATCGAGACGCAGCTCGGCTGGCTGCGCCAGATCGGCTTCGCCGATGTCGACTGCCACTGGAAGTGGCTCGAGATGGCGCTGCTGGCGGGGGTGAGGCCCGGACCGCCCGGGTAAAGGACCCATTGTTGGACGATCCTAGAATCGCGCTATGTTGGCACCGATGAGCAGCGTCGCGAGCCGCTTGCGTTTCGACCGCTGGAGCCTGCTCGTCCTCCCGCTCGTCGCCTTCCTCGGCTTCTTCTTCGTCTTTCCGACGCTGACCGTGCTGCTGCGGAGCGTCACCGACTTCAACGTCCCCGAGACGGGCGGCCTCGACAACTACGCCTGGTTCTTCGACTCCTCGACGAACCTGGTGGTGCTGCGGCGCACGCTGGTCACCGCCTTCGCGGTCACCGCGATCTGCCTGCTGGTCGGCTATCCCTACGCCTACGTGCTGACCACCGTGGGGGCGCGCACCCGGGCGTTCCTGCTCGGCGTCGTCATCATTGCCGGCTTCACCAGCTTCATGGTTCGCAACTACGCCTGGCTGGTGATCCTCCAGGACAACGGCCCGCTCAACGACGCGATCGCCGCGCTCGGCTTGGGCCGCGTCGAGCTGATCGGCACCGACCTCGGCGTCGCGATCGTCTTCACGCAGATCCTCCTGCCGCTGATGGTGCTGCCCCTCTACGCGACGATGCGCGGAATCGACCGTCGCCTGCTGATGGCCGGCGAGAGCCTCGGGGCGCGGCCGCTGCGCCGCTTCCTCTCCGTCTACCTGCCGCTCTCCTTGCCCGGCGTGATGGCGGGCTGCCTGCTCGTCTTCGTGCTGACGCTCGGCTTCTACGTGACGCCGGCGCTGATCGGCTCGCCGACCAACGCCCTCTACTCGCAGCTGATGCAGATCCAGGTCGGGCAGCTGCTCGCCTGGGGGCACGTGGGCGCGATGGCGGTGATCCTCACCGCCGTGACGCTGGCGCTGCTCGCCATCTGCGCGGCGGCGGCGCGGCGCTGGCGGGTGCCCGAGCAGGAGGGGGGGACGCTCGGCCTCTACCGGCCGGAGGGCGGCTGGCGGCTGAGCGCCGGGCGCGCCGCCCTCTGCGCGGCCTGCGCGGCCATCGTCTTCTTGCTGGTCGCCCCGATGCTGGTCGTCTTCCCGCAGAGCTTCGCCGGCGAGGCGTCGATCGCCTTCCCGCCCGAGTCCTGGTCCACGCAGTGGTACTCGAACTTCTTCGAGGACCCGATCTGGACCGATTCGCTCATGCGCTCGCTCGGCGTCGGCCTCGTCTCCACGGCGCTGGCAGTCCTGCTCGGCTGCATGGCCGCGCTGGCCGTCGTGCGGGGCACGTTCCCCGGCAAGTCGCTGATCGGAGGGCTGGTCGTGACGCCGCTGATCCTGCCGCTGGTGGTCTTCGCCGTCGGCGTCTACGCCGTCTTCCTCGAGTGGCAGCTGGTCGGCACCTTCGAGGGCTTCGTCTTCGCCCACACCGCGCTGGCGGTGCCGCTCGTTGTCGTCATCGTCGGCGCCGGCCTGCGCAGCTTCGACACGCGGCTCGAGGACGCCGCCGCCAGCCTCGGCGCCGGCCGCCTCAAGGCGATGGCGACCGTGACCCTGCCGGTCCTGCTGCCGTCGATCCTCGCCGCGGCGCTCTTCGCCTTCCTCACCTCCTTCGACGAGGTGCTGGCGTCCGTGTTCATCTCCTCGCCGACCGTCTCGACCCTGCCGGTCGAGATGTACCGCAGCGTGCTGCGGGGGGCGGACCCGACGATCGCCGCTGCCGCCTCGCTGATCCTCGCGGCGACCGTCCTCCTGATGCTCGGCGCCTGGCAGCTGCGGAGGCTCTCGCAT
>DASQDJ010000173.1:0-6841 GCA_035634215.1 Solirubrobacterales bacterium
AGTGACCAGCCGCGATCGTCCGGAAACCCGTCAACGCCGCGCCGGTGCCGACCAAGACGAGCACGACGAGGATCGCCTCGAGCTCGTTGCCGATCCCGTAGTAGCGATGGCCGGCGGCGGGGTTGGGGCCGGCGAGCGAGAGCTGGGTCAGAGGCGAACCGGCGATCAGGTCGGCGGTCGAGGCGAGGACGGTGGCGGCGCAGGCGATGGCGAGGGCGCGGTAGCCACCCGCACCCCCCGCCCCGTGTCGCTTTTGCTCCCGTATGCGTGACAAAGGCGACACGGCGGAGCCGAAAGCCGCAAGCGTCAAGGTGGCGAGCGCCGGGCAGCCGAGCGCGACCAGCAGCCGTTCCTCCCCCACCCCCGGCTCCAGCGCGGCGGCGGCGAGCAGGACCAGCGGCAGATAGGCGAGCGAGAGAGCCGCCAGGCGGGCGCCCCAGCGCCCGGCCCGCTCACGGTCGAGGAGGAAGGCGAGGGCGAACGCCACCAGCCAAACGAGCCAGGCGACTCCAACCACCGGCCCGCGCCGGCCCGCGACGTCCCAGAGCCGGTCGCCCGGTCCCGCGTCGCGGACGACGTCGAGCGGATCGCCCTCGAAGCCGAGGCCGGCGAGGCGCAGCGCGAGGAGCGCGCCGATCAGCGCGGCCGCGAGCGCGGCCGGCGCTATCGTGACCGCCGTGGCCGATCGCACCTTTGCCAAGTTCAGCTTCTTCAAGATCGACCCCGAGTGGCGGCGCCGCGACCCCGAGCTGCGCGCCGCCGACAAGCGGGAGTTCCTCGCCGCCTGCGAGGACTTCGCCCTCGATCGCTCGCTGCGCGCCTACTCAACCATAGGAACGCGCGGCGACGTCGACCTGGTCCTGCTCAGCCAAAGCCCCAACCTCGACGACATCCACACCTTTCACGTCGTGCTCGGCCAGAGCGGCCTCGCTAAGTGGGCCCAGACCCCCTACTCGTTCCTCTCGATGACCAAGCGCTCGCCCTACTCCGACGAGAACGCGCGGCCCGAGATCTGCACCTCCGAGCGCAAGTACCTCTTCCTCTACCCGATGGTCAAGCAGCGCCGCTGGTACGGGCTGCCCGAGGAGGAGCGCCAACGGATCATGAAAGGCCACATCGAAGTCGGCCGCCGCCACCCCGAGATCACGATCAACACCTCCTACTCGTTTGGCCTCGACGACCAGGAGTTCGTCGTCTTTTTCGAGGGCGACGACCCGGGCGAGTTCCTCGACCTGGTCCAGGAGCTGCGGCCGACCGAGTCGAGCGCCTACACCGAGCGCGAGACGCCGATCTTCACCTGCGTCGCTATGTCGGTCGCCAAGGCGCTCGATGCGCTCGACGGCGTCGCCAGCGGCGCGGTGGCGCCGGCCGCCGGCTGAGCCGCGCCGTTCCACGCAGCGCCTCGCGGGTAGATGTACCGCTGCTCATGGCTGTTGAAGCACTCAGCTATGCGATCGACGATCAAGACCGCCTGACCCGACTCGACGGGGGCTACTACCGCTTCGCCGAGGAGAACGGCTGGCGCGAGGCGGAGGCGAGCCTCGGCCGCTCGCTCTGGGACTTCGTCGCCGGCGAGGACGTTCAGAAGATTCTGCGCCTGCTGGTCCGGCGCATCCGCGACGGGGTGCGCGACGTCGAGCTGACCTGCCGCTGCGATGGGCCCGAGGTCGCCCGCGAGTTGGACCTGAGGATCGCGGCGACGAGCTCGGGGCGTGGCGTGCTCTTTGCCGCCCGGGTGCGGTCGGAGGTCGCTTGGAACGAGCCGCAGCCCCTGCTCGATCCGGGCGCTCCGCGCGGCGAGGAACGGCTGCCGATGTGCGCCTGGTGCGACCGCTTCGAGGTCGACGGCGATTGGGTCGAGGCCGAGGAGGCGGCGAAACGGCTCGAGCTCTTCCGCCGCAGCGAGTTCCCGGCGCTCGAGCACACGGTCTGCCCGCGCGACCGCGAGACGCTGCTGGCCGCTTAGCGCGCCAACCGGAGAAACGCAAGAAACTTCAACTATTGGGCAGGCGGCATCCGACCGGCTGGGATAGCGTGCGGCGCGGGAAGAGACCATACGGAAGGGATTTTTTGATGAAGAGAAGCACCGCTAAGAAAGCTTGGCTGGTCGCACTGGGAGTCGCGCTGACGGCGCTCGCACTCCCCGGCGTGGCCGGCGCCGAGGTCCTCAACAGGACCCAACCCGGAGACGTGACGATTCCGCTCGCCGGGGGCAACGGCAGCCCCTACCCCAGCGTCCTCCAGGTGGAAGAAGCGGACGGCAACATCAACGACCTCAACGTCCAGGTCACGCTCAGCCACACCTACCCCGACGACGTCGACCTGGCGCTCGTCTCGCCCGACGGCGACTCGGAGATGCTCATGTCGGACGCCTGCGGCAGCGGCGACCTGGCCGGCGCCACCATCGAGTTCAACGACGACATCGGCGGGCCGATGCCCGACGCCGGCCCCTGTGCGACCAACACCTACAACCCGAGCAACTACGAAGGCGCCGACACCTTCGGAGCGCCGGGACCGGGCTCGGTCTCGACCGCCTCCCTGGCAAACTTCGACGGCGAGGACCCCAACGGGCCCTGGCATCTGTTCGTGATCGATGACGTCGGGGCCGAAGACGCCGGCCTGATCACGAGCTGGAGCCTGTCGATCAACACCGATACGGCCGAGGTGATCGTTCCGGGTACCGGCACCTCCGGCAAAGCGAAAGCGTATCCGTCGACGAAGGCGTTCAACACGCCTGCCGGCAAAGTCGTCAGCGACGTCAACTTCACGACGCCGGACTTCAACCACATGCATCCGGACGACGTTGACATGCTGCTGGCCGGGCCGCGACGCGGCGCCAAAGCGCTGTTCATGTCCGACGCCTGCGGCTCCACGGACATCCACGACTACTCGTGGACCTTCGACGACGACCTGGGTGCGCCGATGAGCGACAGCGAAATCACCGGCTGCAACCCGTTCACGATCAAACCGACCAACTTCGGCAGCCCCGACACGTTCCCGGCGCCAGCCCCGGCCGGGCCCTACGGCACGTCGTTCACGGCCTTCGACGGCCTCGAGGGCGGCGTCTTCAGCCTCTTCGTCAACGACGACGCGGGCGGCGACACCGGCTTCCTGACGAGCTGGTCGCTGACGGTCACCACCCGCGACGCGGCCGACACCGTGTTCTCCACCGCCTCGGCGCAGGCGAACGAGGGTGCGACCGTGCTGCTCGAGGTGAAACGGAGCGGGCCGACCCCGGCCCTATTGGGCCCGGCCACGCTCGCCGTCACGACGAAACTCGGAACGGCCGCCGCCAACGACTTCAGCGGCCCAACGACGCTGGAGTTCGCCCGCGGCCAGGCCGCCGCGACGCTGGCGTTCCCGATCGTCGCCGATAGGGCCGGCGAGGGCGCCGAGACGTTCGAGGTGACGCTTGCGTCACCTCGCGACGACGCGCGGCTCACCGGCACCAAAACCGCGACCGTGGTGATCAACCCCAGCGCCGCGATCGTCGATCCGCCGAGCAACAAATTCAACTTCGGCAAACTGAAAAGGAACGCCAAAAAAGGCACGGCGATGCTCTTCGTCAACGTGCCGGGGCCGGGCAACCTCGCGGTCTCCGGCAAAAAGGTGAAAGCGGCCAAAAAGGCGGCCGGCAACGGCGGCCTCGTCGCGCTCCCGATCAAGCCGAAGGGCAAAGCGAAAGGCGCGCTCAAGGAGAAGGGCAGCGTCAAATTCAGCGTCAAAGTCACCTTCACCCCGACCGGTGGAACCGCGCTGACCCTGCCGAGACGGGTCAAACTGGTCCTCAACGACTAGCCGACCCCGCCAACCACTGACGCGAACGGGCGTCGCCGGCTTCGGCTCGGCGGCGCCCGTTTTCGTATCCTTCCCCTTCCCCGCGTGCCGGCCGGCGCGCGCACAGTCGCCAACCCCCAACGAAGGCCCCTGCCCGCTAATGAGCCAGATCGGAACCCCTGAGAACCCCGTCCGCGTCGCCATCGTCGGCGCCGGCCCCTCCGGCTTCTACGCCGCCGAGCACATCCTCAAGGACGCGGACACGCACGCCCAGGTCGACCTCTTCGACCGCCTGCCGACCCCGTTCGGGCTGGTCCGCGGCGGCGTCGCTCCCGACCATCCCAAGATCAAGTCGGTGATCCGGGTGTACGAGAAAACCGCGGCGCGCGAGGGCTTCCGCTTCTTCGGCAACGTCAAGGTCGGCCACGACATCGAGGTCGAGGACCTCGAGCGGCTCTACCACGCGATCGTCTTCACGGTCGGCTGCGAGACCGACCGCCAGCTCGGCATCCCGGGCGAAGACCTGCCCGGCAGCCACGCCGCCACCGCCTTCGTCGGCTGGTACAACGCCCACCCCGACTACTGCGACGAGCAGTTCGACCTCTCCAGCGAGCGCGCCGTGGTGATCGGCAACGGCAACGTGGCGATGGACGTCGCCCGGATGCTGGCGCTGACCGACCACGAGCTGCGCCAGACCGACACCGCCGACCACGCGATCGAGCAGCTCGACCGCAGCTCGATCCGTGAGATCGTCGTGCTCGGCCGCCGCGGCCCCGCCCAGGCCGCCTTCACCAACCCGGAGATCAAAGAGCTGGGTGAGATGGAGGACGCCGACGTCATCGTCGACCCCGCCGACGTCGAGCTCGACCCGGCCAGCCGCGCCTACCTCGAGTCCGACGAAGCGGACAAGACCTCGCGCGTCAACGTCGAGATCCTCGAGGAGTTCGCCCAGCGCCAGCCGAGCGGCAAGCGCAAGCGGATCGCGCTGCGCTTCCTGCGCTCACCGATCGAGATCAAGGGCGACGGCAAGGTGCGGAGCATCGTGATTGGCCGCAACGAGCTGGTCGATGAAGGCGGCACCCTGCGCGCCCGCGACACCGGCGATCGCGAAGAGCTGGAGTGCGGACTGATCCTGCGCTCGGTCGGCTACAGCGGCATCCCGATCGAGGGAGTGCCCTTCGACGAGAAGCGCGGCCTGATCCTCAACGAGGGAGGCCGCGTGCTCGACTCCCACGACGCCGGCCACAGGACCGGCCACTACACCGCCGGCTGGATCAAGCGCGGTCCCTCGGGCGTGATCGGCACCAACAAGAAAGACGCGCTGGAGACGGTGCAACACCTCCTCGCCGACGTCGGCGAGGGCAAGCTGCTGGCGCCGGAGAGCCCCGAGCCCGAGGCGGTCGAGGCGCTCCTCGCCGAGCGCGGCGTCCGCTACGTCTCCTTCGAGGACTGGCAGGCGATCGACCAGGCCGAGGTCGGCCGCGGCGAGCCGCACGGCCGCCCCCGGGTCAAGTTCGTGCGCGTCGAGGAGATGCTCGAGACGCTGGGCGAGAAGGCCTCGGCCTGACGCTTCGTGGCCGCCGACCTCGAGGAGCTGAAGGGGATGATCGAGGCGGCGCTGCCCGGCGCCGAGGTCGCCGTGAGCGACGAAACCGGAACCGGCGATCACCTGCTGGCGGAGGTGCGAGCGCCCCAGTTCGCCGGCCTCTCCCGGATCGACCAGCACCGGCTGGTCAAGGCAGCGGTCAAGGAGCGCTTCGACGACGGCACGATCCACGCGCTCTCGGTCAAGACCGACGTCGCCGGCTAGCTAGGCTGTGGCCATGGCAGATCCCCAGCTGAAGGAGAAGGTCGAGGAGCTGATCGCCGCCAACCCGGTGCTGCTCTTCATGAAAGGCACGCCGGAGATGCCGCGCTGCGGCTTCTCGATGCGCGTCGTCCAGGTGCTCGACGCGATGAACGTCGACTACGGCGCGATCGACGTGCTGCCGGCCTTGCAGCCGTTGCGGGAAGTGACGACCGAGATCGCCGACTGGCAGACCTTTCCGCAGCTCTACGTCAACGGCGAGCTGCTGGGCGGCTGCGACATCGTCGAGGAGATGTTCGAGTCCGGCGAGCTGGCCGAGGCGCTCGGCGTCGAGCAGCCGGCCGAGGCGGCGCCGGCGCCCGCCACGCCCTCGGGCCCGCCGGGGCAGTCGCCCCCGCTGCAGATCGAATAGCGGCGGCTAGACCGCGGCAGCGTCCGCGGCGTCCTCTTTCACTTGGAAGGAGGAACCGCAGCCACAGGCGGCGACGACGTTCGGGGTGTTGACCTGGAATCCGGCCCCCTGCAAACCTTCGACGTAGTCGACCTCCGAGCCGAAGACGAACTGCATGCTGACCTTGTCGACGACGACGGCGACGCCGTCGACCTCGAAGACGTGGTCGTCCTCCTTGGCCTTGTCGAAGGCGAGCGCGTACTGGAAGCCGGAGCAGCCGCCGCCGCGCACGGCGACGCGGAGTGCCTGGCCCTCGGCGTCGTCCTGTCCGCCGAGCAGCTCACCGATCTTCTCGACAGCCTTGGTGCTGAGGGTTATGGCGGCTTGGGGGGTCTCGGTCGCGTCCGTCACTTCATTAAGTGTAGCGAGGGCCGCCGCCGATCCGGCCGGGGTAGCGGGTCTGAAAGACTAGGCGCGCCGTGGCCGCCAGCCCGCCCACCGCCGTCGTCTGCGACTCGACGGCCTACCTGCCCGCCGACCTGCTTGCCGCCAAGGGCATCGAGATGGTCAGCCTCTACGTCGCCATCGAAGGCGAGCAGCGACGCGAGACCGAGATCGGCGACTACGGGGCTTTCTTCGAGCGGCTGCGCGCCTCGGAGAGCGGCGCGACGACCTCGCAGCCGTCGGTCGGCGACTTCGTCGCGGTCTACGAGCCGCTGCTGGCCGAAGGCCGCGAAATCGCCTCCGTGCACATCTCGGCCGGCATCTCCGGGACCTTTGAGGCCGCGAACCAGGCACGGCAGCGACTGATCGACGAGGACAAGGGCGGCGAGCGCGTCCACGTCTTCGACTCGCGCTCGGCGGCC
>DASQDJ010000174.1:0-3645 GCA_035634215.1 Solirubrobacterales bacterium
CGGCGGTACGGGAGGGGTTGCGCTGGGTGTTCTCGCGGGCCAGGCGGCCCATCAGCCGCCGCAGCCGCTCCAGCGGCCAGCCGGCAACCGAGGCGAGTGGGCGCACGAGGCGCGGGCTGAACAGGGAGACGCCGAGCAGGACGAGCACGGCGCCGGCGCCGATCAGGCCGGCGGCGCTGCCGCCCTCGGCGCCCCCGAAGAGCCCGACGAGCACCATCGCCAGGCCCGCCCCGCCGAGCAGGAGCGCCAGGACCGCGTAGACGGCCCCGCGACGCCGCCCCCGCGGCAGCTCGAGGTTCTGCAGGGCCGCGATCGGCGGCACGCGGGTGGCGCGGAAGGCGGGCGCCAGCGAGGAGACCAGGGTGACGAGGACCCCGATCGCCAGCGAGACAACGATCGTGCGCGTCTCGGTGACCAGGCCGGTCGTCGGCAGGTCGATCCCGATCGCGACGAAGAGCGCCTTGATGGCGACCGCGATCGCGTAGCCGCCGAGCAGCCCGAGGACGGCGCCGAGCACGCCGATCGCCAGCGCCTCGGCGACGACCGAGCCGAGTATCTGCCGTCGCCCGGCCCCGAGCGTGCGCAGCAGGCCGAACTCCCTGATCCGCTGCGCGACGGTGATCGAGAAGGTGTTGAAGATGAGGAAGGCGCCGACGAAGAGGGCGACGAAGGCGAAGACCAGCAGCGCGATCTGCAGGAAGCCGAGGTTGTCGCGGATCTGGTCGGAGTTCCGCGCGGCGTACTCCTCCGCCGTCTCGACCCGAACCGTGGGGGGCGCGACGCGCCGCACCCGCTCCTTCAGCGTCTCTTCGGAGACGCCTTCGACCGCGGCGATCGAGATCTGGTCGAATTCGCCCCGCTTGGCGGTGATCCGCTGCGCCTCCGGCAGGACGAGGCCGGCGATGCTGGCCCCGCCGAAGGTCGCCTCGCCGAGGCTGGTCAGGCCGACGAGCTCGTAGGAGGTCGCCTGCTCGACGGAGGCGACTTTGATCCTGTCGCCGAGCCGCAGGTCGGCCTCGTTGGCGGCGCCTTCGTCGAGCGCCACCTGGGAGCGGTCGCGGGGCGGGTGCCCCTGCTCGTAGGTCTGCGCTTCCAGCGAGGGCGGCAGGATCGAGGTGACGAACTTCGGCGCGAACGGCGAGCCGATCGCCTCGTTGTCCTCGTCGAAGAAGGCGCCGAGCGTGCTGATGCCGCCGGCGGCAACGCGGACCCCGGGCACCCGTTTGACGCGCGGCAGCAGCGCCGCCCCGAAGCTCGGCACCTCGCCGCTTTCCTGTTCGACCTCGTCGCGGGCGGTGATCACCACGTCGGTCTTGGCGACCGAGTCCTCGAAGATTTCGTCGAAGGCGGCGAAGGTGGTGTCGGTGAGGATGTAGGTGCCGGCGACGAAGGCGACGCCGATCACGACCGCCAGCGTCGTCGTCAGGGCGCGGACCTTGCGCGCCCAGAGGCTTTTGAGGGCGAGGGACGTCAAGCGGAGCCGGGTGGACCGTCGCTCTCGATCGCCCCGTCGCGGAGCACGATCAGCCGGTCGGCGTGGGCGGCGGCGGCCGGGTCGTGGGTGACCATGATCACCGTCTGGCCGAACTCGTCGACCGCCTGGCGCAGCAGGCGCAGGACCTCGCCGCTCGCCTTGGAGTCGAGGTTGCCGGTCGGCTCGTCGGCGAAGACGACGGCCGGCTTGGAGACCAGCGCCCGCGCCACCGCGACGCGCTGCTGCTGGCCGCCGGAGAGCTCCGACGGACGGTGGGTGCGGCGCTCCTCGAGGCCGACCGTGCGGATCAGCTGCTCGAGCCAGTCGCGGTCCGGCTTGCGACCGGCGATCGAGAGCGGCAGCACCAGGTTCTCCTCGGCGGTCAGGACCGGCAGCAGGTTGAAGACCTGGAAGACGAAGCCGAGCTTGTCGCGACGCAGCCTGGTCAGCTCGCCGTCGTCGAGAGAGGTGATGTCCTCGCCGTCGAGGACCACGGTGCCCGAGGTCGGCTTGTCGAGCCCAGCGAGGATGTGCATCAGGGTCGACTTGCCCGAGCCCGACGGCCCCATGATCGCGGTGAAGCGGCCGCGGTCGAAGCCGGTGCTGACGTCGACGAGCGCGTCGACGGCGGCCGCCCCCTCGCCGTAGCGACGGGAGACGTCGATCGCCTGGACCAGCTGGCCGTTGCGCTCGTTCACGGACCGGCACCGTATCGTGCCGCCGATGGCGCTGGCCGACGGATTCGACGGGCTCCTTGTCGACCTCGACGGCGTGGTCTGGATCGGCCGCGAGATGGTCCCGGGGGCCGTCGAGGCCCTCTCGAGCCTGCTCGCGGAGGGCAAGGAGATCGTCTTCGTGACCAACAACTCGGTGAAGCGGCCCGCCGAGTACGCGAGCCGCCTCCGCGAGGCCGGGATCGAGGTCGGCGACGACCGCGTCCTGACCGGAGGGGTGGCCACCGCCCGCCTGGCGGCGGAGCGCGTCGGCCCCGGCGCGACCGCCTTCGTGATCGGCGCCCCGGGCTTCAAGCAGACGGTCGCGGCGGCCGGGCTGGAGCTGCTCGACGGCGAGGCCGCCCAGGCCGCGGACGCGGTGATCGTCTCGGCCCACCGCGAGTTCGACTACGCGGAGCTGCTCACCGCCACCCGCGCCCTGCAAGGGGGCGCTGCCCTCTTCGGCACCAGCCGCGATCCGACCCTGCCGATGCCGGGCGGGGCGTGGCCCGGGACGGGCGCGACGCTGGCGGCGGTCGAGACCGCTTCCGGAAAGCAGGCTGAGACCGGCGGCAAGCCGGAGCCTCATCTCTTCGAGCAGGCGAGGGCCGTGATGTCGGGCGCCGAGCGGGTGGCGATCGTCGGCGATCGCGTCTCCTCCGACATCGAGGGCGGCAGGCGGGCCGGCCTGGCGACGATCCTCGTCCTCAGCGGCGCCACCTCGCGCGAGGAGGCCGCGGCGGCGTCGCCGCGCCCCGACCACGTCGTCGAGAGCCTCGCCGACCTGCCGCGATGAGCGCCGCGCGCGCGCCCGAGCACCGGCCGGGGGTCGCCTTCGCCGGCGTCTTCGCCGTCACCTTCGCCGGCCTTGTCGCGGTGGGCGCCGTCCTGCCGGTCCTGCCGCGCTACGTGCACGGCCCGCTGGAGAGCGGCAACGTCGCGGTCGGCTTGGTGGTCGGCTCCTACGCGGTGACGGGGCTGCTGCTCCGCCCCTTTGCCGGGCGGCTCGCCGACCGGCGCGGCCGCAAGCCGGCGGTGCTGCTCGGCTCGGCGATCGTCGCGGGGGCCGGCTTCCTCTACCTGCTCCCGCTCGGGGTCCCCGGCCTGATCCTGGCGCGCCTGCTGCTCGGCGCGGGGGAGGGAGCCGTCTTCACCGCCGGCTCGGCATGGATCGTCGACATCGCCCCGCCGCAGCGGCGCGCCCGCGTGATCGGCCTCTACGGCCTCGCGGTCTGGTCGGGGCTGAGCGTCGGGCCGCTGCTCGGCGAGCTGCTGCTGCACGCCTCCGGCTACACCGCGGTCTGGCTCTTCGCCGGCGCGGCGCCGCTGGTCGGCGCCCTGATCGCGCTGCGGCTTCCCGACCCCTTCCACCCGGTGGCCTCGAGGGAGCGCCAACCGCTGATCGCGCGCGAGGCGCTTCGCCGGGGGGCGGCGCTCGGCACCTTCACCGCCTTCTTC
>DASQDJ010000175.1:0-10156 GCA_035634215.1 Solirubrobacterales bacterium
CGAGGTCGGCGACGACGCCTGCGTCACCGGCGTCGCGACGCCGTCCGAGCACCGCGGCCGCGGCATCGCGAGCTGGCTGCTCTGCCGCACGCTCGCCGAGGCGCGCGAGCGCGGCGTTCGCACCGCCTCGCTACAGGCGACCAAAGCCGGAGCGCCGATCTACGAGCGGCTCGGCTTCCGCGACCTCGGCTACATCGAGATGTGGGAGCTGCGCAGGTGAAGCGGCTGTGGCGCGATCGGAAGCGGCTGTGGCGCCAGCGCAAGCGGATCTGGCGCGAACACAAGCAGCTGATCCTCGTCGTCGCGGGCGCCGCGCTCGTTCTCCTCGCCGGCGGCGCCGCGCTCGCCTACGAGCTGCTGAAGCGACCGCCCGACGTCCACAACGAGGACGTCCCCTTCCGCGCCGAGAAACCGAAGCAGGCGCCGAAGAAGGCGCGGACCGTCAACTGGCCCTTCTTCGGCTTCGACCGCGCCCGCACTCGCTACCTGCCGGCCAAGGGCGTGAAGCCGCCATTCCGCAAACTGTGGCGCTACACCGGCCGGCCGCTGCTCGAGTTCCCGCCGATCTTCGTCGCCGGCAGGCTCTACTTCGTCGACAACAACGGCTTCGCGCGGGCACTCGACGCCGACAGCGGCAAGGTGCTGTGGAAGCGCCGCGTCGGCCGCCTCAATGCCTCCTCGCCCGCCTACGCCCGCGGCCGCCTCTACATCGTCAACCTCGAGCCGGGCCACGTCGTCAAGCTCGACGCCCGCACCGGCAGGACGATCTGGAAGAAGGAGCTGCCGGGGCGGGCCGAGTCCTCGCCGGTGGTGGTCGGGCGCAGCGTCTACTTCGGCTGCGAGTGCGGCGAGCTGTATGCGCTCAGCACGGTCAACGGCAACGTGCGCTGGGCGACCTCCCTCGGCGGCGAGGTCAAGTCGGCGCCCGCCTATTACCGCGGCACGCTGTACGTCGGCGACTACGGCGGATACATGAACGCGGTCGACGCCAAGACCGGCGAGCTGAGGTGGCAGAGCGGCTCGCTCGGCCCCGGCTTCGGCGGCTCGGGCGCCTTCTACTCGACCCCGGCGGTCGCCTTCGGCCGCGTCTACGCCGGCAACAACGACGCCCGCGTCTACAGCTACGACGCCCGCGACGGCACGCTCGCCTGGAGCTACTCGACCGGCGGCTACGCGTATTCGGGCCCTGCCGTCGCCAGCACCCGCCACAGCCCGCCCACCGTCTACATCGGCTCCTTCGACGGCAACGTCTACGCGCTCGATGCCAAGGACGGCAGCGTGCGCTGGAGCCAGGACGCCGGCGGCCAGATCATCGGCTCGCTGTCGGCGGTCGGCGACATCGTCTACGCGGCCGAGTTCACCGGGGAGACGACCAGCGGCTACATGATGCGCAGCGGCAAGCGCGTCTTCCGCTACCCGCGCGGCACCTACACGCCGGTCGTCTCCGACGGCCGCCGGGTCTACCTGACCGGCTACTCGAGCATCACGGCGCTGCGGCCATACGCGTACAAGGCCGCGGTCGCGGAGCGGATCGAGGCGCCTCGGGGCAAGCCGAAGGGGGAGGGCAGGCCGAAGGGCGAGGGCAAGCCGACGGCCACGGTAAAGCCGACCGGCGAGGCCAAGCGGAAGGCAGGGAAAGGGAAGCGATCCGCGCGCCGCTCGAAGCGGCCTGCTCCCCGACGCGACGCTCCCTAGCGCCGGCCAGGCCGCACGCCGCCTTTCGGCGGCGGCGGCCTGCGCGGCGGGTTAGGCGCGAAGTGGGGGACGCGCGGATGGTGCAGCCAGCGCCGCAGCACCCTGAGGCTGGAGGGGTGGTTCTGGAGCCGGTAGGGGCTCGAATCGCCGAAGTCCTGGTAGTAGACGAGCATCTTGCAGCGGCGGTGGCGGTCGACCCACTCGAGCAGGCGGCGCACGAAGCGCGGGTCGTCTGCGCCGACCACGCCCCACTCGGGCAGCGCGAAAGGCTTGCCCGAGAAGCGGCGGTAGAGGCCCTTCAGCGCCTTCCAGTCCTGGTTGTCCGAGTAGATGTCGGTGCCGACCCAGTCGACCCAGCGGCTGCCGGGGTAGAAATGGCGCGGCCGGTTCTGCGGCACGGTCGGCGAGCCGGCCGGCAGAACGCTCCACAACACCGCGACCGGCGCCTCCGGCAAGCCCCCGACGTCGGCGTTCAGCGGCGGCAGGCCGGCCTGGGCGAGGCGCGCGTCTATCTCCGCCCGCTTCCCACCGCCGTGGACGATCACGTAGATGCGGCGGAAGGCGCGTTTGTAGGCGCGGGGGCTGTGGGCCGGGCCGCGCGAGCCGCCGGCGCAGTCGTAGGCGGCGTAGACGTTGAGGCAGCGGTTCGGCTCGCCGAGCGGGCGGACGTAGGCGGGCATTTTCTTGCGCCAGAAGAGCTTGTTGAGGCGTATCAGGTAGCCGTCTCCCTGCCCCTGGGCGATCCCCCGCGGGCTGATCAGCTCATGTCCGTCGTTGTTGTCGGCGGTGGTGATGTGGATGACCGGCCGCGCCCGCGCCTCCCGCCAGCGCTCGATCGACTCCGGGAAGTCCGAGCCCCAGGTGCGGAAGGTCTGGATCAGCGCCGGGTGCTTGTTCATCAGCCGGCTGAACTCGCCGAAGTCGGCCGGGTCGCCGGTGTCGGAGATGCCGAAATAGACCTTCTTGCCGGGCGGGGTCAGGGCGCCGGCCGCCATCGCGGGCGCCGGCGTCAGGGCGAGCGTCGTCGCGAGGAGGGCGACGGCCAGGATGCTCCTCGAGCGCAAGTCGATCATCCGCGGCACCTTCGACCCCCGCCGCCCCGGTCCCTGCCTGGCGGCGCCCTCAGGCCGCGGCACGTTCCGCGGCGACGATCCCCAGCACGTCCGTCGCGTGCTTGGAGACGAAGCTCGGCCCGATCCCGCGGATCGCCAACAGCGCCTCGGGCGTTACCGGGCGCGAGGCGGCGATCGAGCGCAGGGCGCTGTCGTGGGCGACCGTGAAGGCCGGCTTGCCGTCGGCGGCTCGCAGTCGCCAGGCCTTCAGCTGCTCGAAGAGGGGAGCGTCGGCGGGGGAGAGCTCGGCGGCGGGAGCGTTGCCGCTCCTCTTGCCGGAACGGCGCGCGGCCCGGACCGCGATCGTCTCGGGATCGGGCAGCCACTCGACCGGGTCGCAGGCGTCGCAGCAGCGACCGAGCGGCTGCCCGGCTGCGCGGTCGCCGAAGTGGTCGAGCACGCTGCGGCGGCGGCAGCGCTCGGAGTAGATGAACGATTTGATCGTCCGGTAGTCGCGCCAGCCGCGCTCGCGGGCGATCGCCAGCTCGGGGTCGCCGGCGCGCTGTTCGTTGAAGCGCACCAGGCGCCCGAGGTCGGCGCGCATCGCGAGCAGCACCGCGCGCGCGGGAAGGCCGTCGCGCCCCGCTCGCCCGGCCTCCTGGTAGTAGGCCTCGAGGCTGGTCGGGATCGCCATGTGCCAGACCGAGCGCACGTCGGCCTTGTCGACGCCCATCCCGAACGCGTTGGTCGCGACCACCACCTCGGCCTCGCCGCTCATGAAGCGCTGCTGGGCGACGGCCCGGTCCTCGCCCTCCATCCCGGCGTGGTAGCGCTCCGCCCGCAGCCCGCCTTCCCGCAGGCTCGCGGCCAGCTCGTCGGTGTCCTTGCGGGTCCCGCAGTAGACGATCGCCGGCCGGTTCGCCGGATCGGCCAGGCCGGCCTCCAGCAGGGCGAGCCGCCGTGCCTTCGATCCCTTCCCCTCCAGCGGCACCACGTCGAAGGAGAGGTTGGGGCGGTCGAAGCCGGAGCGGACCTGGAGTGGCTCGCGCATCGCGAAGCGAGCGGCGATCTCGCGCGCGACCGCCTCGGTCGCGGTCGCCGTGCAGGCCATCACGGTGGGGCGGCCGAGCCGCTCGGCGATCTGCGGCAGCCGCAGGTAGTCGGGCCGGAAGTCGTGGCCCCACTCTGAGACGCAGTGCGCCTCGTCCACCGCGAGCAGGTCGATCCGCCGCCGCGCGATCGCGTCGAGGAAGACGGTCGAGGCGAACCGCTCCGGCGAGCAGTAGACGATCCGCGCCTCGCCGCCGCGCACCCGCGCCAGGGCCTGCCGCACGTCCTCGGGCTCCATCGCCGAGGTGACCATCGCCACGGGGTGACCCGCCTCGGTCAGGCGCTTGCACTGGTCGACGATCAGCGCGATCAGCGGGCTGACGACGATCGTCAGGTCCGACGAGGCGAGGCCCGGCAGTTGGTAGCAGAGGCTCTTGCCCCCGCCGGTCGGCATCACGATCAGCGAGTCGCGGCCCGCCAGGGCCGCTTCCACCGCCTCGCGCTGGCCGGGGCGGAAGGCCTCGAACCCGAGCTGGGCCAGAAGGGCGTCGGCGCGATCTCCGTCGGCTGCCATCGGCCGCAGGCTACGGGCGGCCGAGGATGGGCACGGTCGGCGTCCCCGGTCCACGCGAGGTTTGCTGATCTAAATGCCGGGGAGACGAGATGGGGAGCAGTCAACCCGAGGAGGAGAGATGTCGACGCTTGCGATCATCGCCATAGCCGTCGCGGTCCTGATCGTGCTCGCGATCGTGATCTCGGTCAGCCGCAGCAAGTCGCGGGAGCGCGACTTCGCCCAGGTTCAGACCGACGCCGCGCACGACGACGCCCGTCATCACCGCGGGCGGGTCGAGGAGAAGCGCACCGAGGCCGCGGTCGCCGAGGAGCGCGCCAAGCGGGCCCAGGTGGAGGCCGAGCTGGAAGAGGAACGGGCCGGGCGCCGCGAGCGCGAGCTCGAGAACGAGCGCTGAGCCGATCGCCGAGCGGCCGTCCATGCACGGGTTCGTTGCCGCAATTTGGGGTATCCGGGCGGAGGGAGGCCCCGGGTAACGGCTTCGACCAGTGAGGAGAGAGACCAATGGCTCAGACCAAAGCACGGCCTTCTTCGAAACGTTCGTCGGCGGGCAAATCGTCGACCAAAGCGAAATCGAGGAGCCGCTCGAAAGCCAAATCGAGCAACGCCAAATCGAGCAACGGCGCCAAA
Source organism: Solirubrobacterales bacterium (assembly GCA_035634215.1). Lineage (GTDB taxonomy): Bacteria > Actinomycetota > Thermoleophilia > Solirubrobacterales > 70-9 > VRUE01. Next base: position 4,999 of record DASQDJ010000175.1, read on the forward strand.
TCGAGCAACGGCGCCGCGAGGACGAAAGCGAAAGGCGGTGGCGGCAGCGCGAACGGCGTGACCCGGACCGCGAAGCAGGCCCGCAAGACGGTCGGCCAGGCCGGCAAATCAGTCGGTCAGGCGGCAAGCAAGGCGAAGGTGCCGCTGGTCGCCGGCGGCGCGGCGGTGATGGGCGCGGCCGGCGGGCTCGCGATGGGCGCCCGCTCGCGGCGCGTCAAGGGCCTCGCCAAGGCGATGCAGCGGCCGAAGGTGAAGGTGAAGTCGCGCGACGTTAAGCACGCGGCCAAGGAGGTCGGAGCGCTGGGCGCCCAGATGGGCCGGCTCGCCTCGGAGCTTCAGACCGCGCGCGAAGAGTCGAACGGCAAGCACCGTTCGCCGATCGAGGTCGTCCTTCAGGGCCTGACCACGAGGGGGTCGCGCCGCTAGCCCGGCACGCTGTAGGCGCCGGGATCCGGCAGCCACGGCTGGTACCACCGGCAGACGCCGCGCGTCAGCTTCTCGGCCTCCGTCGGCCCCCACGAGCCGCGCTCGTAGGAATGGACCGGCCCGGGCTCCTCGAGCAGCGGCTGCACGACCCGCCAGGTCTCCTCGATTGACTCCTCGCGAGTGAAGAGCTGCGTGTCGCCGGCCAGCGCGTCGGCGAGCAGTCGCTCGTAGGGCTCCGGCTCTTCGCCCGGCCGTTTTTCGAAGAGGACCTCGAGGTCCGCTGGCTCGAAGGCCTCCTCGCCGGCCTTCTTGGCGAGCAGGCGCAGGCGGGCGCCCGGCTGAGGGTCTATGCGGAGGGTCATCTCGTTCTGCCCCGGCGGCGGGCCGTTGCCGACCCCGAGCGGCGGCGGCCGCTTGAAGACGACGCTCACCTCGGTCGCCTTGACCGGCAGCTGCTTGCCGGCGCGGACGAAGAACGGCACGCCGCTCCAGCGCCAGTTGTCGATCGCCAGCTCCAGGGCGACGTAGGTCTCGGTGCTCGAGTCGGGAGCGACGCCCTCCACCTCCCGGTACCCCTCGTACTGGCCGCGCACGTAGCGCTCCGGGTCGGCCGGGCGAATCGCCTTGAACAGCTCCAGCTTCTTGTCGCGCACCGAGTCGGGGTGGTTGCCGGCCGGCGGCTCCATGGCGACCAGGGCCAGCACCTGGAGGATGTGGTTCTGGACGACGTCGCGCAGCGCCCCGACCGGGTCGTAGAAGCGGCCGCGGTCCTCGACACCGAAGTCCTCGGCCATCGTCATCTGCACGTAGGCGACCTGATCGCGGTTCCAGACCGGCTCCAGCAGCGAGTTGGCGAAGCGCAGGTAGGAGATGTCCATCACCGGCTCCTTGCCAAGGAAGTGGTCGATCCGCATGATCTGGTCCTCCCGCAGGGCGCTGTGCAGTTCGGCGTTGAGCTCGCGCGCCGACTCCAGGTCGTGGCCGAAGGGCTTCTCGATCACGACGCGGGCGTTGGCGGTGAGACCCGCCTCGTCGAGGCCGCGCACCACGGTGGCGAAGAGGGTGGGCGGCACCTCCAGGTAGAAGACCGGCTGCTCGGCGTCGCCGATATCCGCGCGGACGCGATCGTAGGTCGCCGGGTCGGCGTAGTCGCCCTGGACGTAGGAGAGGCGCGAGGCGAGCCGCGAGAAAACGTCCTCGTCGGGACTGCCGACCGTGGCCGAGATCGCCTCGCGGGCATGGCGCCGCAGCGCCTCGTCGTCCCACTCGTCGATCGCGACGCCGACGATCGGGCAGTGGAGCATCTTGCGCGCCTCCAACCGATAGAGGGCGCGGAAGGTCATTTTGCGGGCGAGGTCGCCGGTCAGGCCGAAGATCGTCAGCACGTCGGCGGCGACGTCGCCGGTCGAGTGTCGCCCGCTGGCGGCCATCGAGGCCAGGCTATCCGAGCCGACCGACCTCGCTGACCGTGCACGTGACCCCGCCTCCACTGTGGTCAACGCACAGTCAGCGAGAAGTGGCGCATAGGATCGTCCTACCGGATGGAGCTGGGACTGGTCGGACTGGGGCGCATGGGCGCCAACATGGCGCGCCGCCTGATGCGCGACGGCCACCGGATCGTCGCCTACGACGTGAATGCCGACGCCGTCGCCGCGCTCGTCGCGGAGGGCGCGGAGGGCGCCGGCTCGCTCGAGGAGCTGGCGGCGAAGCTGAGCGCCCCGCGCGGCGTCTGGGTGATGGTGCCGGCCGGCGAGATCACCGGGCGGACGATCGAGGACCGGGCGGCGGTGCTGGAGCCCGGCGACGCGATCGTCGACGGCGGCAACTCCTACTACCGCGACGACATCCATCGCGCCGAGAAGCTGCGCGAGCGGGGCGTCGACCTCGTCGACTGCGGGACGAGCGGCGGCGTCTTCGGCCTGGAGCGCGGCTACTGCCTGATGATCGGCGGGCCCGACGAGGCGGTGGCGCGGCTCGAGCCGATCTTCGCCTCGCTGGCGCCGGGGGTCGAGGCGGCGCCGCGGACCCCGGGGCGCGACGGGGAGCCTTCTCCGGCCGAGCGCGGTTACCTGCACTGCGGGCCGAACGGGGCCGGGCACTTCGTGAAGATGGTCCACAACGGGATCGAGTACGGCGTCATGGCCGCCTACGCCGAGGGCCTCAACATCCTCCACAACGCTGACGCCGGCCGGGTCGAGCGCGAGGCCGACGCCGAGACCGCGCCCCTCGACCATCCCGAGTACTACCGCTACGACATCGACGTCCCCGAGGTCGCCGAGGTCTGGCGGCGCGGCAGCGTGGTCGGCTCCTGGCTGCTTGACCTGACCGCGGCGGCGCTGCGCGAGTCGCCCGACCTGGCCGAGTTCGGGGGCCGCGTCTCCGATTCCGGCGAGGGCCGCTGGACCTCGATCGCGGCGATCGACGAGGGCGTGCCGGCGCCGGTCCTCACCGCCGCGCTCTACGAGCGCTTCTCTTCGCGCGACCTCGACGACTTCGCCAACAAGGTGCTCTCCGCCATGCGCAAGCAGTTCGGCGGCCATCAAGAGAAGCCGCGCTAGGCGGGCGCCGGACATGCCGATCGAGACCGAGGTCTACCCGGACGCCGACGCTGCCTCGCGGCGGGCCGCCGAGCTGATCGCGGCGGCGGGCCAGGAGGCGGTTGCTGAGCGCGGCGAGTTCACGCTGGCCCTGAGCGGCGGCAAGACGCCCTGGCGGATGGTGGCCCTGCTCGGCGACATCCAGGAGATGCCGTGGGAGCGGACTCGGATCTACCAGGTCGACGAGCGGGTGGCGCCGCCCGGCGACGAGGCGCGCAACCTCACCCACCTGATCCGCATGCTCGCCCTCTCCCACCAGTCCGGCCTCAAGCCGATGCCGGTCACAAGCCGCGACCTCGACGCGGCGGCCGCCGAGTACGAAGGGCAGCTGCCCGAGCGGCTCGACCTCGTCCATCTCGGCCTCGGCGCCGACGGCCACACCGCCTCGCTCGTTCCCGGCGACCCCGTCCTCGACGTCCGCGACCGCCGCGTCGCCGTCACCACCGAGGAGTACGAAGGCCACCGGCGGATGACGCTGACCTTCCCGGAGCTGGCGGCGGCGCGGAAGGCCCTCTGGCTCACCCTGGGCGAGAAGGTGCGCGACCCGCTCGCCCAGCTGCTCGCCGGCGACCGCTCGATCCCAGCCGGCCGGGTCGAGAACGAGGCGACGGTCGTCGTCGCCGACGAAGCGGCGGCAGGCAGCGCCTAATTCCTCCTAGCTCGGCGAGGCCGCCAGCTCGGCCTTGACCTCGGCCAGGCGCTCCAGCCGCTCGTCGCCTTCGCCGACCATCCGCCGTAGCCATGCTTCGACGCTGCCCAGGTCCAGGTCGCCTGCGATCAGCATCTTCTCGATGTCCAGCCAGTCCTTGCGCCGGTCGAACATCGCCTTGCAGACCGCGAGATGCTCGGGCGCGAGGATCGGCAGCATGATCCCGCCGAACGGCACCCGACGCGCCTCCTTCCTCATCTCCGCGTGGATGGGCGCGTAGGCGAAGAAGAGGTCGACCGGATTGTCGCCCCACCAGAGTCGGCACTGACCGTCGCGTTCCAGGGCCGCGGCGTCGAGGTCGCCGGTCTCGACGCCGATCTCGCCCAGAGCATCGATTGCCCGGTGCCAGTCGGTTACGGGGAGGAAGAGGTTGAGGTCGATGTCAATCGTCGCCCTCGGCTCGGCGTAGTAGGCGAGGGCAAGGGCGCCACCGACGGCGTGCCGGATGCGCGCGGAGCTCAGCGCTTCGTGAACAGCGATCACCTTGTCGGGGAGCGGCGGCTCCTCGCTGGGGACGAGGGGTTGCGAATCGGAAGTCATCGGTCCCTCGAATCGAGCCGCGGGAAAGTGAGGGACTTTCCGCGCCTGCCACGCGAGGGAAGCGCATCGGCGAGGAGCAGTAGGTCGACCAGCGCCCTCCCTTTGTCGGCAGGCGTGGCGGCCATCCACTCGGCGACCTCCTGGGCGGCCTCATGCCACTGGGAGGGCTGCCGTCCGTCTCGGCGTCCACGCTCGAGCAGGTCGAGCAGGATGCGCCGGAGGGTGGGGTCGAGGCCGCGGCCCTTGCCCAGCTCCGCGATCAGCTCGCGGGCGGCCCGGTCGGCCGGAGGTGCCGCGATCGGGGCGCTCACCCTCCTGGCCGCGCGGCGGAGATTTTCCGGGTCTATCGACTTCGAGGCCTTGGCGCGCGCGGCCTCGATAACCCGGTCATCCAGCTCGGCGAAGGAGGCGAGGGTACGGCTCCGCGGCCCGTCGGCAGTCGCACGGGACTCCCGGATCTCGAACCGGCCGGGCCTGGTGGCGACGACAAAGGCCATAGTGGGTAGATCCTACCACTAAAAGATATCGACTTTCCCCCCGCGCGCCACGAGCACCTCGCTGACCAGCTCCGGCGGGAAGAGGCCGTGCGCGGCGACTCCCGGATCGGCGTCGAGCCACGCGGCGAGGGCGGCGGGGTCGGCGACCGCGCCCGTGTAGTCGGCGATCACGCCGTCGTCGGGGCTGCGGGGCGCGTCGCGCGGCGTCACGTCGGGGCCGAGGCGGGCCAGCGTCCCGCGCAGGCCGAAGGCGAAGAGCTCGAGCGGGATCGGGCCGCTGAGCGAGTCGACCGGCTTGCTCGAGTCGGCGATCACGACGAAGCGCTCGGCCGCCGCGGCGACGATCTTCTCGCGCAGGTGGGCGCCGCCGCCGCCCTTGACCAGCCAGC
>DASQDJ010000176.1:0-25970 GCA_035634215.1 Solirubrobacterales bacterium
AGAGGCCCTGGCCGGAGAGCACCTCGTTGATATGGGCGCGGTAGGCGGAGTCGGCGTCGAGCCGCTGTTGGCACTCGGACTGCGCCCCCTGGCAGGTCGAGCAGATGTTCATCATCGAGAGGCCGGTCTGCTGAGCGAGCGCGAAGGTGCGTGCGTTCAGCGTGTCGGCCAGCTCCTGGTTGTGCTCGGCGATCACGCCGGCGCCACAGCAGTTTGCGCGGTCCAGCTCGAGCAGCTCGATCCCCAGGCGCTCGGCCACCAAAGCCATCGAGCCGTGGAGCTCGGGCGTGAAGCCGCGCGACACGCAGCCGGGCCAGTAGGCGACCTTGATCGCGTCTCCGTTCGTCACTGCGGCCTCTCCTCCGTCGTCTCCTCGCCGGCGCCCAGCGTCTGGTCGCCGCCGCCGGCATGGGGCTGGGCGGCGCCGGAGCCCTCGGTGCGCTCCGGCTCGAGGCCCTCCGCGATCGCGGCCTCCTCGTCGCCCTCCTCGCCCTTGATGTACAGGTTCAGTTCCTCGCGGTGCTCCTCGGCGTGCTCGTAGATCGCCTTGACGTCGTCCTGGGCCCCGCCCGGCAGCTTCGGGTGGACGCCGGGAATCAGCTTCCCCGGTGAGCGCGCCTTGCCGGTCTTGATCGCGCGCAGCACCGTCGGCAGCGACCCGATCAACCCCTTGATCGCGTTCTTGGTCGGTTTCAGCTTGCCTTTGACGCCCGGCGCGTAGGACTCCTGGATCAGCAGCGACTCGTCGTTGGTCCCCTTCTTCTCGATGATCTTGGTCATCGCGGTCACGTGGTTGTGGCCGTTGTTGGGGTCGTCGTCGATGCCGTTCTCGATCGCGACGCGGCGCAGGCGCATGATCTGGTCCATCGGCGCCACGCCCTTCGGGCAGGCGTCGATGCAGCTGAAGCAGTGGGTGCAGTCGTAGATCCCGTGCGGGTCGTGGGCGAGGTCGTGGAGCCGCTCCCTGGTCTCGGCGTCGCGGGGGTCGCCGACGAAGCGGTAGGCCTTGGCGAGCGCGGCCGGCCCGATGAAGTCCGGGTCGGCCTCCATCGAGAGGCAGGAGGAGACGCAGGCGCCGCACTGGATGCAGGCCATCGTCTGGGTGATGTCGATCATCGACTCCGGCTCGACGACGTACTCGCGCTCCGGCGGCTCGCCGTGCGGCAGCAGCCAGGGGGTGACGCGGCGGATCTTCTCCCAGTGCGTCGACTCCATGTCGACGACGAGGTCCTTGATCACCGGCATGTTGCCCATCGGCTCGATGACGATCGGGTTCGCGCCGGCGGTCGGCTCCGGGGTGTATGCCTCGTCGGCGCCGCGGGGCGGGGCGGTCGCGCCATTGCCATTGCCATTCGTGGCCACCGCGCCCTCGCGACGGTTGGCTGCCTCATGGGCCTCGCCGAGCTGGGTCTTGCAGGCAAGCGTCGAGGAGCCGTTGACCTTCATCCCGCAGGAGCCGCAGATCGCGGCGCGGCAGGAACAGCGCACCGCGAGCGAGCCGTCGTCGCGGTCCTTCGCCTGCAGGATGCCGTCGAGGACCGAGAGCGACGGGTCGAGGTCGACGTCGAATTCCTCCCAGTAGGCGCCCTCGCCGCTCTCGGGCTGGTAGCGACGGACTTTCAAGGTGTAGGTGGCCATGCTCCTAGTACTTCCTCTCTTCCGGCTCCCACTGGGTGATGGTCACCTCTGAGTATGAGATCTCCGGTCCGTCGGCTCCGCTCTGCAGGTCGATGTGCTTGAGCCACTCGTCGTCGTTGCGCTCGGGGAAGTCGGTGCGGTACTGGGCGCCCCGGCTCTCCTTGCGCTCCAGCGCGGCGACGCAGGTGCACTCGGCGTTGTCGAGCATGTACCCGAGCTCGATCGCGCCCAAAAGGTCCTGGTTGAAGATCGAGCTCCGATCGTCGACGTAGGCGCTCCGAGCCTCCTCCTTGAGCCGGCGCACGATCTCCAGCGCCGCCTGGATGCCGGCCTCGTCGCGGAAGACGGCGACGTGCTTGTCCATCGTCTCGCCCAGCTCCTGCCTGATCTCCGAGACGCGGCGGCCCGAGCCCTTCTCGCGACCGAGGATGTCGCCGACCGTCGCCTGCTCGGACTGGAGCGCCTCGCGCGAGGGGCGCGACCCGTCGACCCGCTTGGCGCGGGCCGCGGCGTCGACGCCGGAGCGGCGGCCGAAGATCAGCGTGTCGAGCAGCGAGTTGGCGCCGAGCCGGTTGCCGCCGTGGACCGAGACGCAGGCCACCTCGCCCGCGGCGTACAGCCCGGGGATGTCGGTGCGGCCGTCGACGTCGGTCTTGACGCCGCCCATCGTGTAGTGGTTGCCGGGCTTGATCCGGATCGGTTCGCGGGTGATGTCGACGCCGGCGAAGTCGCGGCCGACGAGGACGATCTCGCGCAGCGCCTCGTGGACGCGCTTCTTCGGCACCACGGTGACGTCGAGCGCGACCGTGCCGTCGGGGAAGCCGCGGCCCTCGTTGATCTCGGTCTGCTCGGCGCGAGAGACGACGTCGCGCGAGGCCAGCTCCATCTTGTTGGGCGCGTAGCGCTCCATGAAGCGCTCGCCCTTCGCGTTGAGCAGGTGGGCGCCCTCGCCTCTAGCGCCCTCGGTGATCAGGAAGCCCTTGCCCGCCAGCGTCGTCGGGTGGTACTGGATCATCTCCATGTCCATCAATTTCGCCCCGGCCCGGTAGGCCATCGCGATCCCGTCGCCGGTGCAGATCAAGGCGTTGGTGGTCGGCTGCCAGACCTGCCCGTTGCCACCGCTGGCGAGGATCACCGACTTCGCCTGGAAGAGCTCCATCGAGCCGTCGGCGATGTTGCGGGTGACGACGCCGCAGCACTCGCCCTGCTCGTCGAGCGCCAGCGCCGTGCAGAACCACTCCTCGTAGCGGGCGACCTGCTCGGAGTGCTTCATCAGCTGCTCGTAGAGGACGTGCATGATCGCCTGCCCCGTGATGTCGGCTACGTAGTAGGTGCGCGCCGCCGACGCGCCGCCGAAGGCGCGGGTCCCGAGCCGGCCCTCCTCGTTGCGGTGGAAGGTGACGCCGAGGTGCTCGAGATGGAGGATCTCCTCCGGCGCCTCGCGGCACATCACCTCGATCGCGTCCTGGTCGCCGAGGTAATCGGAGCCCTTGACCGTGTCGAAGGCGTGCGACTCCCACGAGTCGCCCGGGTTGAGCGCCGCGTTGATCCCGCCCTGCGCCGCGTTGGAGTGCGAGCGCACGGGATGGACCTTGCTGAGGATGCCGACCGATACGCCCTGCTCGGCCGCCGCGAGAGCCGCCCTCTGCCCGGCGAGGCCGGCGCCGATCACGAGTACGTCGTGGGTTGGCACGGCGGCGGATGCTATACCGGCGAAATCCGAGGGCGTGGTCGGATTTGCGCCCGCCGGGGGCGCCGCCGCCGGCCGCATACCATTGGGACATGCTCGGGGGCGGATCGATCACGCTCTTCCACGTGCGCGGCATCCGCGTCGCGGTCGACTGGTCGTGGTTCCTCGTCCTCTTCCTGGTCATCTTCTGGCTCTCGCGCTTCTACGGCGACGTGCTGGGCGAAAGCAGCTCGGCCACCGGGCCGTTCGCGCTCGCGGTGCTGAGCGCGCTCGGCTTCTTCGCCTCGATCGTCCTGCACGAGCTCGGGCACGCCCTGGCCGCCGTCCGCAACGGGATCGGCATCACCAGCATCCAGCTCTGGATCTTCGGCGGCATGGCCCGGATGGATCGCGAACCCAACAGCCCGGCGACCGAGTTCAAGGTGGCTGCCGCCGGGCCGCTCGTCACCTTCCTGATCGTCGTCGTTCTCACGGCCGTCGGAATCGCCGCGGCGGGCTGGCACGACTTCCGCGAGGCGGCGGTCGTCGATCCAGACGCCCAGATCCCCGGGGTGCTGGCGATGGTCGCCTGGCTGGCGACGATCAATGCCGTCGTGCTCGTCTTCAACCTGCTGCCGGCGTTCCCTATGGACGGCGGACGCATCGCGCTGGCGCTGGCCTGGTGGCGGACCGGGAACCGGACCTCCGCGACCCGCTTCGCCGCCGGGCTCGGCCGCGTCTTCGCCTACCTGTTCATCGGCGTCGGCCTGCTGATGGTCTTCAACGGCAACGTCTTCGGCGGCGTCTGGTTGGCGCTGATCGGGATGGTGATCAACGGGTCGGCTCGGGCGGCGTCCGCGCAGACCGCGATCACGGGGCGCATCGAGGGCGTGCGCGTCGCCGACGTGATGGACCGCGAGCCGGTCGCGATCCCCGGCGAGCTGAGCGTCGAGCAGGCGCTCGACGAGTACTTCCTGCGCTACCGCTGGCCCTGGTTCCCCGTCGTCGATGCGGGCCGCCGCTTCCTCGGGCTCGTCGTCCGCGACAAAGCCGACGAGGTGCCGGAGACGTCCCGGGCCACCTCGCTCGTGGCCGAGCTGGTCGAGCTCGACGACGGCACCTTCGAGGTCTCCGAGGACGCCCCGCTCGACACGCTGCTCGGCAACCGGGCGTTGCGTCGCTTCGGCGCCCTGATGGTGGTCGACACCGACGGCCGGCTCGCCGGCGTGATCACGGCCGAGCAGGTGGGGCGGGCCTTGAGAGACGCGGCGGCCTGATCGGTCAGGCGACCGGCATATGCCGGTCGATGATCCGCCCGAAGTCGCTCCCCGCGGGCAGGGTCCCGAAGGCGTTACCCCAATCGCCCGAGAGCCGGGAGGCGCAGAAGGCGTCGGCGACCGCCGGCTCGCCGTGGCGGACGAGCAGCGAGGCCTGCAGCGCGAGCGCCATCCGCTCGACGATCGTGCGGGCGCGAGCCTGGATCGTCTCGACGTCGCCGGGGATCTCGTCGCGCAGCTTGGTGACGTAGGCGTCGAGACGGGGCTCGGCGCCGGCGCCCTCCATCACCTCGGCGAAGAAGGCCTCGACCGAGGCCGGGTTCTTGACCATCGCCCGCAGCACGTCGAGGCACTGGACGTTGCCCGAGCCCTCCCAGATCGAGCCGAGCGGGCTCTCGCGGAAGAGGCGCGGCATTCCCGACTCCTCGACGTAGCCGTTGCCGCCCAGGCACTCGAGGCACTCGACCGCGTGCCAGGGGGCGCGCTTGCAGAGCCAGTACTTGAGCACGGCGTTGGCGAGGCGGCGGAGCTCGAACGCCTCGTTGTCGCCCGCCGCGGCCTCGTCGTAGGCGCGAGCCAGCCGCATCGCCGCGACGGTGGCCGCTTCCGACTCGACGCAGAGATCGGCGAGGACGTTGCGCATCAGCGGCTGGTCGATCAGCTCGGCGCCGAAGGCCGAGCGGTGGGCGGTGTGGTTGAGCGCCTGGACCAGTCCCGCCCGCATCCCGGTCGCGGCGCCGATCGCGCAGTCGAGCCGGGTGTGGTTGACCATCTCGATGATCGTCGGCACGCCGCGGCCCTCCTCGCCGACCATGCGCGCCCAGGCGCCGCGGAACTCGACCTCGCTGGAGGCGTTTGAGCGGTTGCCGAGCTTGTCCTTGAGGCGCTGGACGTGAAAGGCGTTGCGCTCGCCGTCGGGCGTCCAGCGCGGCAGCAGGAAGCAGGAGATCCCGGAGTCGGTCTGGGCGAGGACGAGGAAGGCGTCGCACATCGGCGCCGAGCAGAACCACTTGTGGCCGACCAGCTCGTACTCCTCGCCCGGCCCGCCGCCGTTCAGCGGCTGGGCGACGGTCGTGTTGGCGCGCACGTCGGAGCCGCCCTGCTTCTCGGTCATCGCCATCCCGCAGAGGGCGCCGCGCTTGGCCTCGGCAGGCCGCGAGCGCTCGTCGTAATCGAGTGAGAGGAAGCGGGGCTCCCACTCGGCAGCCAGCTCCGGCTGCTTGCGCAGCGCCGGGATCGCCGAGTAGGTCATCGAGATCGGGCAGCCGACGCCGCTCTCGGCCTGCATCAGGAGCATGAACTTGGTCGCGCGGGCAACGTGGGCGCCGGGCCCCGCTTCCGCCCAGGGCGAGGCATGCAGCCCGTGCCCGACCCCGATCCGCATCAGTTCGTGCCAGGAGCTGTCGAACTCGACCTCGTCGACCCGGTGGCCGTAGCGGTCGTGGGTGCGCAGCTTCGGAGCCTTCTCGTTGGCCTCGAAGCCCCAGCGGATCGTCTGCCGCGAGCCGCAGATCGCTCCCAGCTCGCGCGCCTCGGCCTCGGCCCACTCGGCCCCCTCGCGGCGCAGCGCCTCGGCGAGCGGGCGGTCGGCGTCGAACGGGTTGTAGTCCTCCAGCGGCGGCGGCTGGTTGAAGACCTCATGGGTCGCGTGGGTTTGGGCGCCACTGCGCTCGACGGTGGCCATCGACCCGATTGTCGCATCGATAGCATCGCCGCGCCGATGCCCGCGGAGAAGATCAAAGTTCGGAACCCCGTCGTCGAGCTAGACGGCGACGAGATGACCCGGATCATCTGGGCCGTCATCAAGGAGCAGCTGATCCTGCCCTACCTCGACGTCGACCTCGTCTACTTCGACCTCGGCATCGAGAGCCGCGACGCGACCGAAGACAAGATCACCGTCGAGGCGGCCGAAGCGATCAAGCGGCACGGCGTCGGCGTCACGTGCGCGACGATCACGCCCGACGAGGCGCGCGTCGAGGAGTTCGGCCTTAAGGAGATGTACCGGTCGCCGAACGGGACGATTCGCAACATCCTCGGCGGCGTCATCTTCCGCGAGCCGATCGTCATCTCCAACATCCCGCGGCTAGTGCCGGGGTGGAAGAAGCCGATTGTGATCGGCCGCCACGCATTCGGCGACCAGTACCGCGCGACCGACATGGTGGTGCCGGGTGAGGGCCAGCTGACCCTCACCTACAAGCCGAAGGACGGCGGCGAGCCGGTCGAGCTCGACGTTTACGACTTTCCTGATGGCGGTGGCATCGCGATGGCGATGTACAACCGCGACGACTCCATCCGCGACTTCGCCCGCGCCTCGATGCGCTACGGGCTCGAGCGCGGCTATCCCGTCTACCTCTCGACGAAGAACACGATCCTCAAGCGCTACGACGGCCGCTTCAAGGATCTCTTCGCGGAGGTGTACGAGAACGAGTTCAAGTCCGACTTCGAGGCGAAGGGCCTCAGCTACGAACACCGCTTGATCGACGACATGGTCGCGGCCTCGCTGAAGTGGGAAGGCGGCTACGTGTGGGCTTGCAAGAACTACGACGGCGACGTCCAGTCCGACACCGTCGCTCAGGGGTTCGGCTCGCTCGGGCTGATGACCAGCGTCCTGATGAGCCCTGACGGCAAGACGGTCGAGGCGGAGGCGGCGCACGGCACGGTCACGCGTCACTACCGCCAGCACCAGCAGGGCAAGCCCACCTCCACCAACCCGATCGCCTCGATCTTCGCCTGGACGAGGGCGCTAAGCGCCCGCGGTCGGCTCGACGAGACGCCGGAGGTCTCGCGCTTCGCGGAGACCCTCGAGCGGGTCTGCGTCGAGACGGTGGAAAGCGGCAAGATGACCAAAGACCTGGCGCTGCTGGTCGGCGGCGACCAGCAGTTCCTCACCACCCAGGAGTTCCTCGGCGCGATCGACGAGCGCCTCAAATCCACGACTTCAGGAGAGACGAACCAGTGAGCACCCCCGTCAAAGTCACCGTCACCGGCGCCGCGGGCCAGATCGGCTACGCGCTGCTCTTCCGGATCGCCAGCGGCGAGATGCTGGGCGCCGACACGCCTGTCGAGCTGAGCCTGTTGGAGATCCCCCAGGCGGTGAAGGCAGCCGAGGGGACCGCGATGGAGCTCGACGACTGCGCCTTCCCCCTGCTGCGGCGGGTCGACATCTTCGACGACCCGAAGGCCGCCTTCGACGGCTGCAATGTCGGCCTGCTCGTCGGGGCCCGGCCGCGCGGACCCGGCATGGAGCGCTCCGACCTGCTCGAGGCCAACGGTGGCATCTTCAAGCCGCAGGGCGAAGCGATCGCCGCGGGTGCGGCCGACGACGTCCGGGTCCTCGTCGTCGGCAACCCGGCCAACACCAACTGCCTGATCGCGATGTCGAACGCCGACGGCGTGCCGCGCGAGCGGTTCACGGCGATGATGCGGCTCGACCACAACCGCGCCAAGACGCAGCTCGCGAGCAGGTTGGGCAAGCCGGTTTCGAGCGTCACCAACATGACGGTCTGGGGCAACCACTCGACCACCCAGTACCCCGATCTCGTCAACGCCAGGGTCGACGGCGCGAGCGCCTGGGACGCCGTGGACGACGAGGCCTGGGTCGGCGAGGAGTTCATCCCCCGGGTCGCGAAGCGCGGCGCCGCGATCATCGAGGCGCGCGGCGCCTCCAGCGCCGCCTCCGCCGCCAACGCGGCGATCGACCACGTCAGGGACTGGGTCCTCGACACTCCGAGCGGTGACTGGGTCTCGATGGGCGTGCCATCGAACGGCGCCTACGGGATCGAGGAGGGCGTCGTCGCCGGCCACCCCTGTCGCTGCGCGGGCGGCGAATGGGAAATCGTCGAGGGACTCGACGTCCCCGAGTTCTCGCGCGCCCGGATCGACGCCAGCATCGCCGAGCTCCGTGAGGAGCGCGACGCGGTCGCCGGCCTCGGCCTGCTCTAAGACGGGCAGATAGCAAAAGAGGCCGGCCATATGGCCGGCCTCTTTACGCACGAACGACGATGCAACGTCGCCACTAGCCCTTGCCGGGGTGGTACTGCCGGCCTTTCTTGCTCACCCGTCCCTCTTGCTCGAGCTCACCGAGGACTCGATAGAGGTAGTTGGGTTTTATTTTCATCTGTTTGGCGATTTCCGAGGCGGTGATGCCGGGGCTGTCCTCGACCAGTTTCACCGCCTGGTCGGCACGGGTGCCGCCTTTGCGGCGGCGACGGCGGCGTTTGGGAGCGCTGGCAGTGGCGCTCGACGCGGCTTTCGAGCCCGAACCACGTGGACGACCGGGACGGCGACCGGGGCGCCCACCGGGTTTCTCGCCGAGCGCCTGGAGCGCTTTATCGATGCGTTCGATCTGCTCTACGAGGTCACGGCGCTGATCCAGCAGGATCGCGACGGGATCGGATCCTTGATTGGTGCGTGGCATTTCTTTCCTTTCGATCGGCCGCACGTGGCGCACCGGAGACTGGGGAGGAGGTCGTTTGCGAACGGCAGTGTCTCACACAGTGGAAATTCTTACACCATGAGTGTCACCGTGAAAGATCGCTGGCCGAACGATCAGGCAGTTCTTTGCGCCTGGCGCTCCGGCGAGATCCGAACCACGTTGCGGGCAAGGCCGAGCTTCTCCATCGCGGCGATGATCAGTGCCGAGGGGTCGATCTCCCAGCGCCGCAGGCCGTGCTGGGCGGAACGGGGGAAGGCGTGGTGGTTGTGGTGCCATGACTCGCCGAGGGAGGGGATCGCCAGCCACAACACGTTCGTCGACTTGTCATCGGTGGCGAAGCGCCGGCTGCCCATGAAGTGACATATGGAGTTGACGCTCCAGGTGACGTGGTGGACGAAGAAGATTCGCACCAACCCACCCCACAGCAGCCCGGTGGCGGCACCGACCAGCGTGCCACTGAGCAGGTAGCCGGCCAGCGTCGGCAACGCGAGGCTCGTGAGGACCAGCGGGCCGAACTGTCGCGAGATCGCGCGCATGCCCCGGTCCTCGTAGAGGTCGGCGGCGTAGCGCTTCCAGTCGGCCCGGCCTTGGGTCGAGAAGAGCCAGCCCGTGTGGGCGTGCCAGAGTCCGGCCAGCACTCCGCGCACACCGCCCTTGTGGCCGACGTGCGGGCTGTGCGGGTCGCCCTCTTCGTCGGTGTGGGCGTGGTGCTTGCGGTGGTCGGCGACCCAGGCGATCACCGGGCCCTGCACTGCCATCGAGCCGAGCACGGCGAACAGGTACTCGATCGGCTTCGAGGTCTGGAAGGAGCGATGGGTCAGGAGGCGGTGGAAGCCAACGGTGATCCCGACCGCGGTGATCAGGTACATGCCGGCCGCGATCGCCAGGTCGGTGGCGCTGACGAGGCTGTTCCAGAGCAGGACGATCGCCGCGAGGGTGGCGGCGAAAGGGAGGACGACGGCGCCGAGGTTGACGGCCTTCTCGAGCTTGCTCATTTCGGTCATGAGGCCAAGCTACCCTTCCCACTCCACAAGAATTAAGCATCGCGTACACCTCGAATCAAGCTTTTTTATAAGTCAATGACAAGAACTGCCGACGCTGAGCCTTGCCGGGCGCTGCCCCCGCATGTCGCCGACGTCTTCGAGCCCGAGCTCGAGGCGGTCACCGAGGAGATCCTGGCGACGATCGGCCGCGAGGTTCCCGAGTACGCCCGACCGCTCGAGGGCCGCTTCGGCGAGGGGCTGCGGACCGGGGTGGGCGAGGCGCTGCGGCAGTTCCTGGCGCTGGTTCGCGATCCTGACGCCGGACGCGGCACGGGTCGCGAGGTCTACGTGCGACTCGGCAGGGGCGAGCTTCGCCAGGGCCGCACGCTCGACTCCCTGCAGGCGGCTTACCGGGTCGGCGCCCGCGTCGCCTGGCGGCGTCTCTCCCTGGCCGGGCGCCGCGCGGGCCTGGACGCGGAGGTGCTGAGCCTGCTCGCCGAGGCGATCTTCGCCTACATCGACGAGCTCTCCGCCGACTCGGTGGAGGGGTACGCCGAAGCGCAGGCCGAGCACGAGGACGAGCGCCGTCGCCGTCGCCGCGCCCTGGCGGCGCTGCTGGTGCGCGAGCCGCCGGCCGAGGAGGCCGACGTCAGGGCGGCGGCGCAGGCGGCGGGCTGGGCGCTGCCGCGAACGGTGGCGGCGCTCGCCTGCGCGGCGGACGACATCGGCTCCATCTCTCGGCGACTGCCGAGCGATTCGCTGGCGACGACGCTCGACGACGTCGGCTGCCTGCTCGTCCCCGATCCGGCCGGCCCGGGGCGCGCGGCGGAGCTGGAGCGCGCCGCCGAGCGGGCCTCGCGGCACTCGCCGCTGGCGATCGGGCCGGCCGTTCCGCTCGGCGACCTGCGCGCCTCGTGGTCGCTTGCCAAGGCGACGTTCCTGGCGGCCCAGGCCGGCGCGCTCCCGGCGGCGAGCCTCCAGGTCGCCGAGGAGCGCCTGGCCGACCTGCTGCTTTTCGAGGGAAGCGCGCTCGTGCGCCGCATCGCCGAGCGGCGCCTCGCGCCGCTCGATGCCCTGACGCCGAAATCCAGGGAGCGGATGCTCGAGACGGCGCTCGCCTTCCTGCGCCACCGGGGCAGCCCGGGGGCGATGGCGAAGGCGCTGCACGTGCATCCCCAGACCGCCCGCTACCGGACGGCGCGCCTCCGCGAGCTGCTCGGCGACCAGCTCGAGGATCCCGAGGCCCGGTTCGAGCTCGAGATCGCCTTGCGCTACGGGGCGCCGTCCCCGGCGTACTAGCTGCGCCGCTTGCGCGGCAACGTCCCGAACACCACGTCCCAGAGCGGCGAGGAGACGCCGTAGCCGAAGCGGTGGTCCTGAAAGTGGTGGCGCATGTGCTGCTCGCGCAGCCGCTTGCCGAGCTTCGACTTCGGCACGAAGTGGTGGACGTAGTAGTGCGTGTAGTCGTAGACGAGGTAGCCGGCGATCAGCCCGGCGAAGACCGGATAGGCGGCCGGCACCCCGAAGATCAGCCCGAAGGCGGCGAAGAAGAGCGCCGCCAGCGGGATCGAGACGGCCGGCGGCATCACCAGCCGCAGCTTGTCGTTGGGGTGGTCATGGTGGATGCCGTGGATGATGAAATGCATCCGCCGCCCGAAGGCGTTGTCGGGCTCCCAATGGAAGACGAGCCGGTGCAGCCAGTACTCGGTCAGCGTCCAGATCCCGACTCCGCCCAAGGTGAGCAGGGCGAGCTCTCCGGCCCCCAGGCCGCGATCGGCGCCCAGCCACTCCATCGCCGCGATCACCGGCACGAAGATCAGCGCCGGTATCGCCGGGTGGACCCGGGAGAAGAAGTTGAGGAACTCGCTCTCGAAGAGCGGCGGGGAAGCGGCGAGGTGCTCGCTGCGATCGGGGGCGGCCACGGGCCGAATGGTAGCGCCGCCCCGAACCCGAAAACGCCCCCTCCGATGCCCGGCGAAGGGGTTCCCAAACACTCCCGCCTGTCGGATCCCCGCAAGACGCGGGAACGATGTGACGACTCTGTGCCAAGAACGTTGCGCTTTGCGGGATCGAGGCGCACGGAAGCGTCACGGCGCTGCCAAGATGCCCGTCCGATGCCGCGCAAGAAGAAACCGACCTGCGACGACTGCTACTTCCGCAAGCAGATGCTCTGCGCGCTCGAGGAGGACGGCCCCTGCGCCACCTTTCGCCCCGACCGCCCCGAGGGTCTCGTCCCGCCCCGGCAGCCGGTCCTCCTGATGCGTCCTCCCCGCTGGGCCGCCCAAGGCGCCTGACCGCCTCCCGGGGGCGGATGGCTAAGGTTTTCCCCCATGCCAGAGCGCGACGTCTTCGCCAATTTCGCCCGCATGCGCCGTGAGATGGACCAGATGCTCGGCGGCGCCTGGGGCAGAACCACTTATGTGAGCAGGCGCAGCAGCGGGTTCTCTCCCAACGTCGACGTCTACTACTGCGGCGAGCCGCAGAGGGCGGTGGTCAAGGTGGACCTGGCTGGCGTCGATCTCGACGAGGTCGGGATCGAGGTGAGCGGGCGCCAGCTGGCGATCGTCGGCGAGCGGCACGTGCAGGAGATCGAAGGGCGCGTCTACCAGCAGGTCGAGATCCCCTCCGGCCCCTTCCGGCGGGTGGTCGAGTTCCAGGTCGAGGTCGACGCCGACCAGGCGAGCGCCACTTATGAAGACGGCGTGTTGCGCATCGACCTCCCCTTGCGGGATCCCGGCGAGACGACCAGGCGCGTGCCGATAGGGCGGGACTAGTGCCGGGCCGCGACGACGAGAGGCGGGACTGATGGAGGGCTCGCCGGCTCTCGAGATCGTCGAGTCGCCGCTCGACGCCGAGGACGCGATCCGCGCCAACCAGCCGCTTCCCGACGCGCTGCCGGTCCTGCCGCTGCGCGACACCGTCACCTTCCCCGAGACGCTGACCCCGCTCGCGGTCGGCCAGCCGCGCTCGATCAAGCTCGTCGACGACGTCCTCGGCGCCAACCGGATGCTGGCGATGGTCGCCTCGCGCGACCCCGAGGAGGAGGAGCCGCGGGCGAGCGACCTCTACGAGGTCGGCGTCGTCGGCGTGGTCGCCCGCATGCTGAAAGTGCCCGACGGCACCCTGCGGGTCCTCGTCCAGGGCACCCAGCGGGTGCGGCTGGGACCGTACGTCGCCGAGGATCCCTACCTCGTCGCCCGCATCGCCGAGCTGCCCGACCAGGTGACCGAGGGGCCGGAGCTGGAGGCGCTGACCCGCAACGTCCAGCGCACCTTCTCGGAGATCGTCGAGCACATCCCCTACCTGCCCGAGGAGCTGCAGATGGCCGTCGCCAACCTCGACGACCCCGCGGCGCTCGGCCACCTGCTCGCCGGCGCCCTGCGCATCCCCACCGAGGAGACGCAGGAGCTGCTCGAGGAGCTCGACGTCGGCGCCCGCCTGCGCCGCCTGTCCCAGACCCTGGCCCGCGAGCTCGAGGTCGTCCAGCTCGGCTCCCAGATCCAGTCCCAGGTGCAGTCGGAGATCGACAAGGGCCAGCGCGAGTTCTTCCTGCGCCAGCAGCTGAAAGCGATCCAGGACGAGCTGGGGGAGGGCGACGAGCAGCAGGCCGAGGTCAACGAGCTGCGCGAGCGGATCGAGGCGGCGGAACTGCCCGAGCACGCTCGCAAGGCGGCCGATCGCGAGCTGTCGCGGCTGGAGAAACTGCCGCCGGCCGCGGCCGAGCACGGCGTCATCCGCACCTACCTCGAGTGGCTGGTGGAGCTGCCCTGGGGCGCGCGCACCGAGGACAACCTCGACGTCGGCCATGCCCGCGAGGTGCTGGACGCCGACCACTACGACCTGGAGAAGGTCAAGGACCGCATCCTCGAGTACCTGGCGGTGCGCAAGCTGAAGCCCGACTCGCCGGGGCCGATCCTCTGCTTCGTCGGCCCGCCCGGGGTCGGCAAGACCAGCCTCGGCAAGTCGATCGCCAAGGCCCTGGGTCGCGAGTTCGAGCGGATCTCGGTCGGCGGGGTCCGCGACGAGGCGGAGATCCGCGGCCACCGCCGCACCTACATCGGCGCTCTGCCCGGCACGATCATCCGGGCGCTGCGCGACGCGGGCACCCGCAACCCCGTCTTCATGATCGACGAGATCGACAAGATGGGCGCCGACTTCCGCGGCGACCCCGCCTCGGCGATGCTCGAGGTCCTCGACCCGGCTCAGAACGACAGCTTCCGCGACCACTACCTCGATTTGGAGTTCGACCTCTCCGAGGTGATGTTCATCGCCACCGCCAACATCCTCGACACGATCCCCGGCCCACTGCTCGACCGGATGGAGACGATCGAGCTGGCCGGCTACACGCTGGAGGAGAAGCGCCACATCGCGCGCCGCTACCTGGTGCCGCGGCAGGTCGAGGCCAACGGGCTGAAGCCTTCGCAGATCGAGTTCGCCGACCCGGCGATCGCGGCGATCGTCGAGGAGTACACGCGCGAGGCGGGGGTCCGCAACCTCGAGCGCCAGATCGGCACGGTGTGCCGGAAAGTGGCGCGCGAGGTCGCCGAAGGCGCCACCAACGGCAAGGTCAAGGTCTCGGCGAAACGGGCGCGTGAGCTGCTCGGCCGTCGTCGCTACTTCGCCGAGCAGCGGCGGCGCACCAAGGACCCCGGCGTGGCGACTGGGCTGGCCTGGACGCCGACCGGCGGCGACGTCCTCTTCATCGAGGCGACCGCGATGCCCGGCTCGGGCAAGCTGACGATCACCGGCCAGCTCGGCGACGTGATGAAGGAGTCGGCGCAGGCGGCGCTCTCTTACGTGCGCGGCCACTGGCGCGAGGTCGCGCCCGAGCTCGCCGAGGACTGGTTCGCCGAGCACGACATCCACATCCACGTCCCGGCCGGCGCGGTACCCAAGGACGGTCCCTCCGCTGGCGTCGCGATGACGGTCGCGCTCTCCTCCCTAATCAGCGGCCGCCAGGTCCGCAACGACGTCGCGATGACCGGCGAGGTGACGCTGACCGGCCAGGTGCTGCCGGTCGGCGGCCTGAAGGAGAAGTCGCTGGCCGCCCAGCGGGCCGGCCTGGCTCGGGTGATCCTGCCGGAGCGCAACGAGGGCGACATCGCCGAGATTCCCGAGCATGAGCGCAAGGAGCTCGAGTTCGTCTACGTCGACGAGGTCTCCAAGGCGATCGAAGCGGCGCTCGCCTAGGCGATGGAGGCGGCCGGGGCGCTCGAGCGGGCTGGTGTCTGGACGTACCTGGAGGCGGTGCGCGAGGCGGCGCGCAGCCGCTCCCGCGCCTTCTGGATCGTCGCCGGGCTGACCCTGCTCGCCGCCGGCCTGCGCTTCGCGACGCTCGGACTGCAGGCCTACCACCACGACGAGATCGTCACCGCGAGCCGCGTCCTGCGCGCCGACTTCTGGCACGCGATGGAAGCCGTCGGCTTCAGCGAGTCGGCTCCGCCGCTCTACTACGCGCTCGCCTGGCCCTGGACGCAGATGACCGGCACCGGCGAGTTCGGGCTGCGCTCACTGTCGGCGCTCGCGGGCGTCGCGACGGTCCCGGTCGCCTACCTGCTTGGCGCCGAGTTGCGCGACCGTCGCGCCGGCATCGCGACGGCGGCGCTAGTCGCGGTCAACCCGATGCTGCTCTGGTACTCCCAGGAGGCGCGGTCCTACGCCCTGCTCGCCCTGCTCGCCTCGCTCTCGCTGCTCTTCTTCCTGCGCGCCCTCGACAGTCGCGGCGCGCCCCGAGCGCTGACGCTGTGGGGCCTCTTCTCGGGGCTCGCGCTGGCGACGCATTACTTCGCCGTGTTTCCCGTCCTTGTCGAGGCCGCCTGGCTGTTGCGCCGCCGCGGTCGCGAGGCGCTGCGGGGCGTCTGGGTCCTGGCGGGCTTCGCCGCGCTGCTGGCGCCACTCGCGATCCACCAGGCTTCCCTGAACCACGCCGAATGGATCGGCAACCACAGCCTCGGCCACCGCCTCTGGGAGATCGGGGTCGTGTTCACCGTCGGTGAGATCGGGGACATCGTCGCCCGGCCGGAGCGGCCGTACCTGGCGGCGGTCCCGGTCCTCGCGATCGTCGGCCTGCTGGCGCTTCTCGCGGTTCGCGGCGGGCGCCCGGACCGCCGCGCCGCCGGGCGCGTCCTGGCGATCGCCGGGGCGACCGTGGCGCTGCCGCTCGCCGTCGCCTTGCTCCTGCCCAGCAAGGACTACGTGCTGGCCCGAAACGTGCTGCCGGCGCTGGTGCCACTGCTGGCCGCCGTAGGCGTCGCGGCGACCCTCTCCTCCGGCCGCCGCGCTGGCGCGCTGCTCGGCGCCGTCCTCTTCGCCTACTCGCTCGGCTTCTGCGTGGCGACGAACTTCGCGTCGAGCCTGCAGCGCCCCGACTGGGAGGCGGTCGCGGCCGAGCTGAGCGAGCCCGAGGCGCCGCGCGCGATGGTCAGCTGGACGCTTGGACACGCCTCGCTGCGCTACTACCTCTCGACCGGCTCCTTCCAGGCCCGTCCCTCCGAAGGCTTCACCTGGCACGTCCACGAGGTCGACTTCGTCTCAGACGGGCCGGCCCCGCCCGTCCGACAGGACCTGCTCGGCCCCCGCTTTCGCCAAGTCGGCTACGAGCGCGCCGGCCGCCTTCACATCCGGCGCTACGCGCTCCCCGGCGACGATCTCGCCCGCCTGCGCCTCAAGCGCGTGCGCTCGGCGGACACCAACTTCCGCTCGAACGGGGTCCTGCTGGACGGAATAGGAGCGCCCTGACCGCGCACCTGTCGCGGCCACGCCGGCCGGGCGTTTAGGGCTATGCTCAGCGGGAACCGGACGATCGAGCCCAGCCCAGCGAGGAGATGGCATGAGCAAGACCAAGGCGACCAAGACCGCTGACCGCGCCACCGATCTCTACTCGGCCGCGCGCGCGAACCCCTACGTGCAGCGCCTGATCGAGGACGAAGAGCTGCGCGACAACCTGCGCGAAGCGCTGGAAAAGACTCGGGGCGCCTACTCGCGGGCGACCGGCAACGGCAAGGGCGCCGTCAAGGCTGTTACCAGCGACAAGAAGGTGCAGAAGGACTTGCGCACCGCCGCCGACAGCCTGCGCGAGGCGTCCGAGCAGCTGCGGGGGCCGAAGCGGCGCAAGAAGGGCAAGCTCGGCCGGCTTCTGCTGCTCGCGATCGTCGGCGGCATCGTCGCGATGGCGGTCAGCGAGGACGCACGCAAGAAGGTGCTCGACGCTCTCTTCGGCGCCGAGGAGGAGTTCGAGTACACCTCGACCACCAGCATCAACGGGCAGTAGCGGGCGCCGGGCGACGCCCGGCGCTGACATAGACTCCACGCATGGAGGCCGCGACCAAAGAGCGTGAGCTGAGCGGCGAAAAGGCGCGCCGCATCATCGACGCGATGCGCGAAAGCGTCGCCAAGCGCGGCGCCGCCGGCTCGACCTTCGAGCACGTCGCTCGGGAGGCGGGCGTCAGTCGCGGGCTCCTCCATTACTACTTCGGCACCAAGGAGCGGCTGCTGGTCGAGGTCGTGCGGCGCGACGCCGAGATCCGCGTCGCCCGGCTCGACGAGCCGCTCGCCCAGGCGCAGACCGTCGACGACGTGCTCGACGTCCTCGTCGCCAGCCTCACCGACCTGATCGAGAACGAACCGGCGTTCTTCCTCCTCCTCTACGAGCTGTTCAGCGCCGGGCGGCGCAACCCCGACATCCGCCACGAGGTCGGCCAGCTGTTCGACCGCACCCGCTCCCACGTCGCCGAGATCCTCGAGGCCAAGGAGCGGGAGGGGGTGCTCAGCCTTCGCTACGACGCCGAGGCGATCGTCGCCTACCTGTTCGCGGTCGGCGACGGCTTCGCGCTGCAGGCGCTCTCGGACCCGGACCGCGACATCGCCGCCGCGCTCGCCGCCGGCGCCGCCTCGGCCCGGTACCTGCTCGCCGGGGAGTGACGCTCAGCGTCGCGTGGCGCTTTCCTACCCATAGGAGAAGAAAAGCGCCACGAGTGAGGGGAGTCACA
Source organism: Solirubrobacterales bacterium (assembly GCA_035634215.1). Lineage (GTDB taxonomy): Bacteria > Actinomycetota > Thermoleophilia > Solirubrobacterales > 70-9 > VRUE01. The sequence continues at coordinate 17,991 of DASQDJ010000176.1, forward strand.
GACGCGAGGCGCCGATCGCGCGAGGCTGGCCAACCAGCCAATGCATGACGCGATGCTCCAACTGGCGAGGTTCCTGGCGCGCAGGCGTCGCCTCGTCATCGTCACCTGGGCTCTGGTCGTGCTCGCCTCGCTGCCGTTGGCGGCGAAGCAGACCGAGCACCTGACCGGTGGCGGCTTCGACGTCCCCGGCAGCGAGTCCAAAGCGGTCGCCGAGGCGATGCAGGGCGTCTTCGAGACCGACGCGGGCGGCGTCGCCGTGCTGCTGCGCGCCGACGGCCGGCTGAGCGCCGCCGAGAGCGCCGCGGCCGTGCGTCGCGTCCGCGACGAGGTCGCCGGGATCGACGGCATCGCCCTGCCCGCGGCGGTCGCGAAGCGCGGCGAGCGGCAGCTTCGCCGCGAGGGAGAGGCGCTGCTCACGCTCTCCAGCTCGGTGGCTCCCGACGAGCTGATCGACCCGGCCGTCGACCTGCGCGAAGGGCTCGACCCCGGCGCCAGCGCCGGCGGCGTGACCACCTACCTGGCGGGCCAGCCGACCGTGTGGGCCGGGATGCAGGAGCTTTCCAAGGAAGACCTCGCCAAGGCCGAGGCGGGCGGCTTCCCGATCGTCGCCTTGATCCTGCTCGTCGTCTTCGGCTCGCTCGCCGCGGCGGCGCTGCCGCTCAGCCTCGGCTTCGTCAGCGTCATCGTCACCGGCGCGCTGATCTGGTTCCTCTCACAGCAGATGACGACCTCGGTCTTCGTCACCAACATGGCCTCGATGATCGGGATCGGCGTCGCCGTCGACTACTCGCTCTTCATCCTCGCCCGCTACCGCGAGGAGCGCCGCGCCGGCCGCGATTGCGACGAGGCCCGGGCCGAGGCGCTCGCCACCTCCGGGCTCGCCGTCGCCTTCTCCGGCATCGCGGGGATCGTCTCGCGGGCCGGGCTCTGGATGGTCGACAACCAGGCGCTGCGCTCGATGGCGCTCGGCGCGATGACCGTCGTCGCCGTCTCGATCCTCACCGCGACGACGCTCCTGCCGGCGCTGATCGGAGCGCTCGGCGACCGGGTGATGCCGGGCGGGCTGGTCGCGAAGGCCTTGCGCCTCGTAAAGCGGCCCTTCCGGCGCGGCGGCGAGCCGGCTCCGGCGGCGCCGGGGGGCGGCTTCTGGGATCGCTGGGCCCGCCGCGTCATGTCCCGGCCGATCGCCGCCGCGACCGGCTCCGCCGCCGTTCTCCTCCTGCTTGCCTCGCCGGTGCTCTCGATGCATACGGGAACCACCGCCCTCGAGCAGTTCCCCAAGGACAGCGACGTCCGGGTGGGCAACGAACTGGTCTCAGAGCAGCTCGGCGGCGGCGCCGACCCGATCCAGGCGATCGCAACCTTCTCCGGCCCGGTCGACCGCGGCGCGGTCGCCGAGTTCGCCGCCGAGCTGCGCCGTCAGCCCGGGGTCAGTGCCGTCGCGCGGCCGCGCTTTGCCGCCGACCAGACCCTGATCGAGGCCACCTCCAAGGCGCCGAGCGACTCCGACGAGGCGACGGCGCTGGTCGAGCGCCTGCGCGACTCGTTCGTCCCCTCGACCGCCCTTGCCGCCACGGCGAGCGTCGCCGTCGGCGGCGAAACGGCACGCACCGAGGATGTCCGCGACCAGATCTCGGGCTCGCTCTGGAAGATCGTCGGCTTCGTCCTGGCGCTCAGCTTCCTCGTGCTGATGGTGATGCTGCGCTCGCTGCTGCTGCCGCTGAAGGCGGTCCTGATGAACCTGCTCTCGATCGGCGCCGCATTCGGCGTTCTCGTGGCCGTCTTCCAGTGGGGCTGGCTCGACGGCCTCCTCGGCTTCGAAAGCCTCGGCGCCCTCGACACGATCAACGTGCCGCTGATCTTCGCGGTCGTCTTCGGGCTCTCGATGGACTACGAGGTCTTCCTCATGTCGCGGATCCGCGAGCGCTACCTCGCACACGGCGACAACGAGCGGGCGGTCGCCGAGGGCCTCGCCTCCAGCGCGCGCACCATCTCCTCGGCGGCGCTGATCATGAGCGCCGTCTTCGCCGTCTTCGTCCTCACGGGCGTCCCCTCGATCAAGGAGCTCGGCCTCGGCTGCGCGATCGCGATCGCGCTCGACGCGACCCTGGTGCGACTGATCCTCGTACCGGCGGCGATGAAGTTGATGGGCCGCTGGAACTGGTGGATGCCCTCCTGGCTCGACCGTGTGCTGCCGCGCCTTAGCTTCGAGGACGGCGGTCCCAAGCCGGAGCCCGCGGAGGCTTAGGCCCGCGTTCGCACTTAGTCGCGCATAGCCCTACAAAGTGCGAACGCATCGGAGGGCAAGGCTTAGGATGGCGGCGTGAGTGAGGAGATTGCATTCGCCGGCGCGATCCGTCAGGCGGAGATGATCCGAGCCGGCGAGCTCTCGCCGACCGAGCTGGTCCGTATGACGCTCGAGCGGATCGAACGACTAGACCCGGGGCTCAACTGCTTTCGCGTCACCCTCGCCGAGCGCGCCCTGCTCGAGGCGCAGCAGGCCGAAGCGCGCTTGAAAGGCGGTGACGAGCGGCCGCTCCTCGGCGTGCCGATCGCTCTCAAGGACAACCACCACCTCGCCGGCGAGCTGACGACGAACGGCACCGACGCATTCCCCGACCCGGCCGCGGCCGACTCCGAGATGGTGCGGCGGATCCGCGAGGCCGGCGCGATCGTCGTCGGCAAGACGCACCTTCCCGAGCTGGCGATCTGCGGCTTCACCGAGTCGGCGACCTGGGGCGTCACGCGCAACCCGTGGAACCCGCAGCGCAGTCCCGGCGGCTCCAGCGGCGGCAGCGGGACGGCAGTCGCGGCGGGCCTCGTGCCGGTCGCATCCGCCTCGGACGGCGCGGGGTCGATCCGCATCCCGGCCGCCTCCTGCGGCGTTTTCGGCCTCAAACCGCAGCGAGGGCGCATCTCCCACGGGCCCGACCTCGAACACTGGAACGGGCTCTCGGCAAACGGCTGTCTCAGCCGCACCGTCGCCGACACGGCCCTCTGGCTCGATCTGGTCAGCGGTGGCTCGAAGGAGCGCGGCGCGCCCGCCCGGTCGGAGCGCTCGTTCCTCGAGGCGGCGCGGACCCCGCCGGGCAAGCTGCGAATCGCCTGGTCGAGCGCGGCGCCCCGAGCCGCGGCGCCGCCGGTCGTCGCCGAGACGGCGAAGCGGGCGGTCGCCGAGACGGCCGACCTGCTGCGCTCGCTCGGCCATCGGGCGGAGCAGCGCGATCCGGCCTGGGGCGGGATCGGCAACAACATCGCCCCCCGCTACCTGCGCGGGATCGCCGAAGATGCCGCCAAGGCGCCGTGTCCGGAGCGGCTGGAACGCCGCACCCGCGGCCTCGGCAAGCTCGGTCGCTCGATTCCGGACAGCCTCTTTCAGCGGGCACGTCGGGCGGAGGCCGCCGACGCCGCTCGCGTCAACGCGATCTTCGACTCCTGCGACGTGCTGCTTACGCCCGTGATGGGCGACACGGCAGTTCCCGTGCGGCGCTGGGAGGGGCAAGGCGCGATCCGCACCCTGCTCGGCATGAGCCGCGTCTATCCCTACTGCGTCCCGTGGAACCACCTCGGCAACCCGGCCATGTCGGTCCCGGCCGGCTTCGCCGCCGACGGCATGCCCCTCGCCGTGCAGGCGATCGGCCCGCCCGGCGACGAGGCGACCCTGCTCTCCCTTGCCGCCCAGCTCGAGGCCGAGCGGCCCTGGGCGGATAAAAAGCCCCCCATCAGCTGACGCAGCGCGAGGGCTGGCGGTCCGCCTCCTCTAGTTGAACACCTTGCGCATCCGCGCCAGCTCGCGCAGCTTGCCGCGCGGGCGGATGCGGCGCTGGAGCACCATCTTGAGCGGATTGGCGTCCGGCTTCGCGGAGGCGATCCAGTCGGTCCAGCTGGTCTCCAACACGACGCTCGGGTCGGGCGCCTCGCCGGGGGCGGCGTGGGTCGAGCCGTTGTCGATCACCAGGTGCCACGGCTCGGCATCGCTGAAGCGCCACTGGACGACGACTTTCGAGCCATTGGCGGCGGCAGGGTCGGCGACGCGCTCGATCACGTCGAAGTAGAGACGCTGGGTCTCGGGCGACGGGTTCGGCCTCGCGACCTCCGCCGGGCCGAGCACGCCGGCTTCCATCAGCTTCACCTGGCGCTTGGCGATCACGTCCTCGGGCTGCGCGGGGTCGAACGGGAAGACCCCGGGCGGCATCTCCTCGGTCGGGTAGCCGATCGTCCGCCAGCGCTGCCGGATCAGTTTGAGGCCGAAGGCGAAGATGTCCTCCAGCGAGAAGCCGTAGCACTCGGTGTATTCGCGGTCGAAGTTGGGTGGGTAGAAGACGGCCGGCCCGTAGGGCAGCGTCTCGCGCAGCAGCTCGACCACCGCGGCGCGGTTCTCCTCCCAGCCGGGGCGCCCTTCGGCGAGCAGCTCGGAGAGCACCTTGACGCCGAAGCCGATGTGGCGCTGCTCGTCGCGCGAGACGTTGGTCATCCCCTGGCTGAAGCCCGGCAGGGTTTCCTCTGAGGCGAAGAAGTCCTCGATGAAGTGCTGGCCGGGCTGCGCCAGCGAGCCCTCGACGATCAGGTGGTAGAGGGTGATCGCCTGCGCGTACTTGGGGATCGAGCGGTCCTTGCGCAGTTCCTCGGCCATCTTGTCGAGCCGGTCGAAGATGCCGCGGTAGCCCCAGTTGAGCTGCGGCAGGGTGGAGGAGAGGGTCGCCTGGATCGAGTCGCCGCCGACCCCGATCACCTCCTTGAAGAAGCGGTGGAAGAAGATCGAGTGGCGCACCTCGTCGACCTGCTGGGTGGCGAGGAAGTAGGACTGCTCCTCGGTCGGCGCCGCGGTCACGTAGGGCGCCAGCGTGTCGGCGACCCGGTCCTCGCCGTAGAAGAACATCGAGTAGATCCACATCGCCGAGCGCTTCTGGATGTCGCTCAGCGCCTCCCAGCCCGCCTTGTCCTGCGAGAAGTCGATGTCGTAGGCGCTCCAGTTGCCCTGCTCCCAGCGGTGGTAGAGGTCCTCGTAGGTGACGTTGTCCATCAGGCTCTGGGACGCGACGCTCATCGTTCTCCTTCGGCAGGGGGTGGCTGGGCAGCAGGATACCGCGACCCTGGCTGCCCAGCCAGTCTTGCCTATTTCACGAATTCGCGGACCTGTTTGTAGACGGTTTCGTCCTGGTGCAGGTCGCTGTGGGAGATGCAGGCGGTTTCGGTGTTCGTCGCGCCGCTCAGCGGCACGCTCGAGTCGGGGTTGATGATTTCGTCGCACGGCGACCACCAGGTGCCGTAGTTGACGGCGCCTGGCGTCTCGTCACCGGTGTTGAGCGTGTTGAGGAAGCTCGAGCCGGGCCGCATGTCCGTACATGCGGCGCTGAAGCAGAAGTAGGCAAAGTTCGTGCCATGGTTCGGCCCGCCGAGCGAGACCCACTCGTCCACGTTCGCTTCCCCGCCAGCCACGAACTTGACGTACCAGCGGCTGTTGAGGCTGCCCATCGAGTGGGCGACGATGTCTACCTTCGCCGCGCCGGTGGCTTTCTTCAGCGCGTCCACTTCGCTTTTGACAATCGTTTCCGCGGTCGTTTTGTTCGATTGCGACGTGTTGTAGCTGTAGGCCCGCAGGTGCGATTTCGGGTAGCCGTCGGCTTCGAACCGGGCGACCATCGTGTTCCAGGTCGAGGCGCTGCTCGACCAGCCGTGGACGAACAAAATCGGGTCGACGGCAAGCGAGCTCGCCGGCGCGACCGCCGCCCCGGTCACGCAGATCGCCAGGGCCGACATCAACGCCGAAAGGCGTCTCTTCAACATGTTCCCCTCCTTGGGTGAGGCGGGCCGCCTCCCCGGCCCGCAGCTGGATTTGGCGGGCGATCTTACTCAGGAAAAATTGATTAACGTTTAAGACGGGCTCGGCGCCGCACCGGCTCGAGGAAAAGGCCCAGCCACAGGTAAGGGGCGATGTGGGCGTTGACGAAGGCGATCGGGACCGACGCGAGGAAGATCGCCGCCGTGATCAGTCCCCGGCGCCGGCCTTCGTCGTACCTGTCCGGATTGGTGCGCAGCAGCCCGGCGCGGCGCGCGTCGGCGAACATGACGTCGCCGATCAGCGTCACGGCCGCCAGGTTGACCGCGTAGACGACGACCGCGCCGGTGTCGCCCGCATGCTCGCCCAGCACCTGGCTGCTGAAGGGGATCAGCACGATCCAGGCGAGGTAGAAGAGGTTGAGCCCGATTAGCCGGCCGTCGAAGCCGGTCAGGTCGCCGAAGACGCGGTGGTGGACGACCCAGAAGCGGCCGATCACCGCGAAGCTGAGCGCGTAGGCGAGCAGGTCGAAGCGCTGGTCCCAGAGGACGCTGGTCAGGTCGTCGCCTGGGATGTCCGCGGGCACGCTGAGGTTGAGGACCAGGAGGGTGATCGCGATCGCGAAGACGCCGTCGCTGAAGGCGACGATCCGCGCGAACTCGACCTCGTTGCGGTCGCGGCGCTTGGCGGTCCGGCCCTCGGCCATCCCGGGCGGGCCCTCAGGCGGCCGGCGAGGCGCCCGTCGCCGCCGGGACCTCGATCTCGCGCTTGAGGATCTTGCCGGTCGGGCCCTTCGGCAGGTCGCCCAGGAACCAGACCTGCCGCGGGTACTTGTAGGCGGCGATCCGCTCCTTAACGTAGGCGCTGACCTCCGCGGCGCTTAGCTCCTCGCCCTCGTGGAGGACGACGGCGGCGCCGATCTCCTCGCCCCACTCGTCGCTGGGCACGCCGAGCACCGCCGCTTCGCGGATCTTCGGGTGCTCGTAGAGCACCTCCTCGACCTCGCGCGGATAGACGTTGTAGCCGCCGCGGATGATCAGGTCCTTCTTGCGGTCGACGATGTAGAAGTAGCCCTCCTCGTCGACCCGCGCCATGTCGCCGCTGTGGAACCAGCCGCCGCGCATCGCCTCCTCGGTCGCCTCTGGCCGCTGCCAGTAGCCCTTCATCACGTTGTGGCCGCGGATCACGATCTCGCCGACCTCGCCCGGCGGCACCTCCTCGTCGTCCTCGTCGACGACGCGCATCTCGACCCCCTCGAGCGGGGTGCCGATCGAGCCGGGCTTGCGCTCCCGGCCCGGGTGGTTGGAGGAGGCGACCGGCGAGGTCTCCGAGAGCCCATAGCCCTCGAGCACGATGCAGCCGAACGCCTCCTCGAAGCCGCGCAGGACCTCGACCGGCATCGAGGCGCCGCCGGTGATGCAGGTGCGCAGGCTCGAGGTGTCGAAGCGCTCGCGCTCGGGATGGTGCAGGAGCGCCCCGAACATCGTCGGGACGCCGTAGAAGTGGGTGACCTTGTCGCGCTCGATCGTCTCCAGCGCATCGCCGGGGTCGAATTTCGGCACCAGCGTGAGGCAGGCGCCGACCTTGAGCGAGGCGTTCATCGCGACGGTCTGGCCGAAGGAGTGGAAGAGCGGCAGGCCGCCGAAGACGACGTCGCCCGGCTTGATCTCGCTCGTCGTGCGCATGCACACGTCCGCGTTGGTCAAGAGGTTGTCGTGGGTCAGCTCGGCGCCCTTCGGCTTGCCGGTCGTGCCCGACGTGTAGAGGATCACCGCCGTGTCGTCGGCCGCGACCTCCGCAAGGCCGGGCGCGGGCTCGGCGTTGGCGAGCAGCTCGGCGAAGGACGCCGGCTCGACCTCGACCAGCTCCGCGCCCGCGTCCTCGGCGCCGCCGCGGGCCTCCTCGGCGAAGCCGTGCCAAGCGAGCAGCAGCTTGGCGCCCGAGTCCTCGAGGTAGAAGCCGATCTCGCGCCGCTTCAGCAGCACGTTCATCGGCACCACCGTGGCGCCGGCCCGCAGGGCGCCGTAGTAGGCGACGGGGAACTGGGGGACGTTGGGCAGCATCACGCCGACCCGGTCGCCCGGTTCGACGCCGCGCTCGCGCAGCGCCGTCGCGAGGCGGGCGCTGGCGTCGTCGAGCTGCCCGTAGGTGAGCTCGAGCTCGCCGAGCCGGATCGCCGCCGCCCGCGACGAGCGCGCGGC
>DASQDJ010000177.1:0-4837 GCA_035634215.1 Solirubrobacterales bacterium
TCGTCGTCGCGGTAGGCGACCTGCCAGCGCAGCGCGGTCTCGCCGCCCAGCGCCGCGCGGAAGGCGTCCGGGCCGTAGCCGTAGGCGCGGTCGTTGAGCTCGGCCGCGATCGCCGGCTCGCCCTCGCCCGCCTCGACCCCCTCGGGAGGCGAGGGGACCGGGGCCAGGTCGGCCAGGTCGACCGCCATCGCGCGCGGCTCGGCGTCGAGCTGGTGGCCGCGGCTGGCGAGCAGCTCGGCGGTGGCGCGGTCCTCGTCGGGGACCCATACCGTCCAGGCCGCGACGCCAGCCGACTCGTAGTCCTCGGCGAGCGCGTCCAGCTCAGCCCGCAGCACCTCGGGGTCCTCGTAGTAGACGGAGTTGAAGAGCGAGCGCCGCGGCGAGGCCGGGGTCAGCGAGGCGAGCAGCCCGTCGCGGTGGATCAGCCGCGAATCCGGATGGCCGCTGCCAAACGCCTCGACCTCGTCGCGCAGGCCGGCGATCGCCCGCCGCCGCAGCTCCGCGTCGTCGATGCGATGGCCCATCCGGGCCGGTCAGCCTCCGACCGGGACGCGGCGCTCGGCCTCGGCCGTGACGCCGTCCAGCAACTGCCTGATCGCCAGCTTGGTGACGGCGACGATCGCGCCGCCGCCAATCGGGACGGTCGGCAGCATGCGAACCACGTAGACGACATGGGTGCCGCCGTCCGCCGGGCTCAATTCCACCGTCCCGACGTGGTCGCGGACCGGCACCCCGGAGAGGATCTTGTAGGAGAAGCGGCTCGGGCGCTCGAAGGCGATCACTTCCTCGCGCAGCGGCGGCCCGACCGAGCGCAGCACGCGGATCGCCCCGACCCCGTTGGGCGCCGGATCGCCCTCTCGCTCCAGCTCGGCGCCGCGCAGCCGGGTGATGCGCGCGTAGCCGCGATGGTCGGTGAAGACGTCGAAGACGACCTCGGGCGGCGCCGCGATGTCGCGCACGAATTCGAAGCTGGCCACGGCGCGCAGCCTACCGACGGCGCCCGCCGGGGCCTCAGACGAGCTTCCAGCGCCGCGGGTCGCTGCCCTGGGCCGCTTCGGCCTCGCCCAGCAGCGCGAGGTGGTCGAGCGCGGCGCGGACTATCTGCAGCGCCCAGGCGCTGACCGGCGATGTGAGGTTCTCGGGGCCGATCAGGTCGGCGACGACTTCGAAGGCGGTCCGCTCGCCCTCGGCCAGCGAGGCGCGCACCTTGCCGAGCAGCTCCTCGACCTGCCGGCGCGCCTCGGCGATCTTCGCCGCCGGTTCGCGGAAGGTGCGCCCGTGGCCCGGCAGGACGAGGTCAACGGCGAGCGGCTCGACCTCGTCGAGGCCGCCGAGGAATTCGCCGACCGGGTCGGGCGTGTGGCCGTAGTCGAAGAAGAGGACCGTGCGGCCGAGCAGATGGTCGCCGGAGATCATCAGGCGGCGCTCGGGCTGGTGGAGGACGACGTGCGAGGGAGCGTGGCCAGGCGTCTCGTGGACCTGCCAGGTCCCGAGGTCGGTCTCGACCTCGACCCCCGGCAGCAGGTCGCGGTGGGGCTCGACGATGCCGTCGATCCCCGTCTCGTCGTCTTCGGAGCGCGCCTGCCGGTAGCGCTCCAGCGCCGCGGGCGGCACGCCGCTCTCGCGGGCGACGGCGATCCGCTGCTCCAGGGCGGCGGCGGGGTCGTCGGCGAGCGGCCGCACGTGCTCCCAGGCGGGATGCATCCAGAGCTCGCAGCCGGCCGCCTCGACGATCGGCGCCGCCAGCCCGTAGTGGTCGGTGTGCGAGTGGGTGCAGACGACCAGCCGGATGTCCTCGAGGCCGAAGCCGGCCTGCGAGAGCGCCAGCTCGAAGTCGCGCAGCCGTCCCCTGCCGCCGATCCCGGTGTCGAAGAGGACGACGCCGCCGTCCGCGGCCAGCGCCCAGACGTTGCCGTGCGGGACGCCGGGCCAGGGCAGGGCGAGGCGCAGCCGCCAGGCGCCCGGTAGGACTTTTTCGGTCCGCGGCGCCTCCGGCCGCTTAGAGCCCATTCCCGGGCTTCCGCTCGCTCATCGCGGCCGCATCCTTTCAAGCAACCTCCCTGCCAAGATGGCGGCGATGGCGTCCGTCGCCGAAACGCGCCGCTCGCGGGTCGCCGCCGTCATGCGCGAAGGCGAGCGGGTGACGCCGCTGGAGCTGTTCTTCGACCTCGTCTTCGTCCTCGCGCTCACCCAGTGCACGGCGCTGATGGCGCACGAACCGACCTGGGCGGGGCTCGCCCGCGGGATGCTGGTCCTCGGCGTCCTCTGGTGGACGTGGGTCGGCTACTCGTGGCTGACCAGCGTCGTCGATCCCGAGGAGGGCGCCGTGCGGGGGGCGATGTTCGCCGCCATGGCGGGTCTCCTGATCATCTCGCTCTGCGTGCCACGGGCCTTCGGCGAGGAAGCTCTCGTCTTCGCGCTCGCCTACGGCGTCGTGCGAGCCGGCCAGATCGCGCTGTTCACGATCGCCAGCCGCGACGACGACGCGCTGCGCCACTCGGTCAACGGCCTCGCGGTCGGGACGGCGGTCGGGGTCACTCTGCTCGCCGTCTCCTCGGCATTCGACGGCTTCGCGCAGGGCGCGATCTGGGCGCTGGCACTGGCGCTCGACGTCAGCGCGCCCTATTTCTTCGTCGACCCGTCCGGCTGGAAGCTGGCGCCCGGGCACTTCGCCGAGCGCCACGGCTTGATCCTGATCGTCGCGCTCGGCGAGTCGATCGTCGCGATCGGCGTCGCCGCCGACCTCGGCCTGGATGCCGGCGTCGTCGCCGCGGCGGTGCTTGGGATCGCGCTGGCCGCGGCGCTGTGGTGGATCTACTTCGACGTCGTCGCGCTGGTCGCCGGCCGGCGGCTCGCCGAAGCAGAGCCGGGACTCGTCCAGAACGAGATGGCGCGCGACTCCTACTCCTACCTGCACTTCCCGATGCTCGCCGGCATCGTCCTCGTCGCCCTTGCCCTCAAGAAGACGCTCGCCCACGTCGGCGACCCGCTCGAGGTCGTGCCAGCCTTCGCGCTGCTCGGCGGGCTGGCGGCGTACCTGCTCGGCCACGTCGCCTTCCGCTATCGCCACATCCACACGATCAACTGGCGGCGGCTCATCCTCGCCGTCGTGCTGCTGGCGCTGCTGCCGCTTGCCGTCGAGCTGCCGGCGCTGGCGGTGCTGGCGATCGTCACGGCGCTCGTCTGGGCGCTGATCGCCTACGAGACCCACGCCTACGGGGAGAGCCGCACCCGGCTGCGCCACGAGGCGCGGGCCGAGATTTGAGCTCTGACAGGAGCGGCGCGGCCGAGCGCGCTAGATCGTCGAGAGGCCGATGGCCAGCAGCGGGAAGGCGGCCAGGACGCCGAGGAAGGCGCCGATCGCCAAACCGGTTAGAGCGCCGGTGCTGCGCGAGCGAGCGCCGGAGACCAGGCCCAGGAGGGCCGAGAAGAGGGCGATTCCGAGTCCGAGCCAAAAGATGTCGGGCATGGGCGGCGGCAGCCTATCGAAGCGTCAAGCGGCCGGCTTGACCCGGAAGCCGGGCCCGGCGGCGCCGCGCAGGAAGCTCGCGGTGTGCGGCTCCAGGAGCCAGGGCGCGGGGAGGCTTCCTTCGAAGAGCTCGAGGAAGCGGCCGAAGAAGGCCGCTGCCATCGGGCAGGTGAAGCCGTGGCGCTGCAGCAGGAAGATGTTGTACGAGCCCTTGGGGAGCCGCAGCCGACCGATCTGGTCGTTGTGAAGAACCCGAAAGGTGGCGGGGCAGCGCCGGCCGCCGGCCGGGTGGATGCCCTCCCCGCCCGGCAGTTCCTGGCCGCCGCCGGTCCCGCCCGCGCCGCCGACGCGGGCGACCCGGAAGCCGACGCCCGCCGCCTGGGAGAAGCTCGAGCTGGCGACGCCGACCCGCCAGCCTCCCGGGAGGCGGCCGTCGAAGTCCTCGAGGAAGCGGATGAAGAGCGCCGCGGCCCTTTCGCAGCTCAGTCGTCCGGCATCGAGGAGCGTGATCCGGTAGTTGCCGTGCACTAAGGAGAGGCGGCCGATGTGGTCGTCGTGCAGCACTCGGAAGGTGCTGGCGCACTGGGCCGAGGCCGCCTGGGCACGGTGAGGCGTCGCGGCCAGCACGATCAGGGCGGCGAACGCGCAAAGCAGGGCCAAAGCGGCCCGGCGGGCCATCGCTCGGTCGAGGGCGAACACCGCGCGCATCCTACCCTCGCGGGTCACCGCTCCCCGGGGGCGAATCGCACCGTGGCCGAGCTTTCTCCCGCTATGCGGGAGGAACCTAAGCCACGGTCGAGGTGGGAAGGAGCTGGCGAGATCCTGAGGGTGACCGCCCGTCGCCTCGAGGACGAGCCTGAGCTGCTCGCGGAACGGCTCGCGACGCCGCTGGAGCGACGGCGGGCCGGATGAGCGCAAAGAAGAGCGCCGGCCCGAGGGCCGGCGCTCCTTTGGAGAGATCTCCTCAGGCGCCGTCGCCGGCGCCTATGGGCATCCCCCCAAGCTCAGCGATAGGCACCGCGGTGGTGCTCCCGGTCGCCAACCACCATCCGGTAGATGAAGAGCAGCAGCAGTGCGCCGCCGATCGCGATCAGCCAGGTGCCGATGTCGAAGAACTCGTCGAGATCGCCAATGCCAAGCGCGCTGGCGATAAAGCCGCCGACCAAGGCGCCGGCGATGCCGATCAGGGTCGTAACGATGAAGCCCCCCGGATCGTCACCGGGCATGATCAGCTTCGCGATCGCCCCCGCCAGCAGGCCGAGCACAATCCAACCGATGATTCCCACGGTGAACTCCTTTCGGTTTGCAACCCCTTACGGCCCTACCGGTACCCCACGTCCGAGACGGTCGAAACGGATAAATTCGTCC
>DASQDJ010000178.1:0-14365 GCA_035634215.1 Solirubrobacterales bacterium
ACGAAACTCTCGATCGACGGCGGCACCCCGATCGACTGCACAAAAGTGACGGACAGCGGCACAACGACGACCAGCACAGCCACCGAGGTGACAATCGTCCCCACCTTCCTCGAATGCGGCACAGAAGGGGCGGGGCACAACATGACGGTGGACATGAACGGCTGCCACTACCTCGTTCGGATCGGCAAAAGCGCAGGCGGGCACAACACAATCCAGTTCGTCTGCCCTACCGGCCTCTCGGCGCGCCTCACACATCCGAACTGCACGATCGCGATTCCCGCGCAGACCCCGAGCGGCGGTCTCAGCTACACAACAACGACCGAGAACGGCAAGCACGCGCTGACAGTCGACGTCACAGTCAGCGGCATCACAGCGCACTACGAGGGCGGAATCTGCGTCTTCCTCGGCACAAGCCATTCCGCGACGATCAACGGCTCGGTGACAATCGCCGGCATCAACACAGCGGGCAGTCCCGTCAACATCACAGCCACAGGCTCGAGCGGCAGCTGAGCCACCCGGCAAAGACTGGAGAGGGCCGTCTCCAGGCGGCCCTTTTTCCTATGTCGGCCTGTCGCTAGATCTTGTGGCGCTGCAGCAGCTTCTTGCCGATCACCATGCGCTGGATCTCGGAGGTCCCCTCGCCGATCAGGAGCAGCGGCGCGTCGCGGTAGAGGCGCTCGACCTCGTACTCCTTCGAGTAGCCGTAACCGCCGTGGATCCGGAAGGCCTCCTCGACGCACTCCTTGCCGGTCTCCGAGGCGAAGAGCTTCGCCATCCCGGCCTCCAGGTCGGAGCGCTCCCCGGCGTCCTTGAGGCGTGCGGCCTTGCGGGTGAGCAGGCGGGCGGCCTCGACCTTGGTCGCCATGTCGGCGAGCTTGAACTGGATCGCCTGGTGCTTGGCGATCTCCTTGCCGAAGGTCTTGCGTTCCTGGCTGTAGCGGAGCCCGAGCTCGAGAGCGCGCTGGGCGATGCCGACGCCGCGGGCGGCGACGTTGACGCGGCCGACCTCGAGCGCGTCCATCATCTGCACGAAGCCCTGGCCGACCCCGGCCTCCTCGCCGCCCAACACCCGCTCGGGCGGGCAGCTGTAGCCGTCGTAGACCAGCTCGGTCGACTCGACGCCCTTGTAGCCCATCTTCTTGATTTTCGGCGGGACGTTGAGCCCCTGGAAGTCACCCTCGTTGGCTTCCTTCCAGGGCTCCTTCTCGGTGATGAAGCAGGTCATCCCCTTGTAGGGCGGATCGGCCTTCGGGTCGGTCTTCATCAGGACGAAGACCACGCCCGAGCCAAGCCCGTTGGTCACCCACATCTTCTGGCCGTTCAGCTCCCAGTTGCCGTCGTCGCCCTTCTTGGCGGTCGACTTGATGCCCTGCACGTCGGAGCCGACCTCGGGCTCTGACAGCGAGAAGGCGGCGCGCAGCTCGCCGGTCGCCATCTTCGGCAGGAAGTAGTCCTTCTGCTCGTCGGTGCCGAACTTCATCAGCAGGTAGGAGCCGATGAAGTGGGTGTTGACGACGCCGGAGATCGAGATCCAGCCGCGCGAGAGCTCTTCGACGATCATCGCGTAGGTCGTCAGGTCGAGCCCCATGCCGCCGTACTCCTCCGGGATCGTCACCCCGAACAGCCCGAGCTCCTTCATCTGCTCGACGATCGGCTCCGGGAAGGAGTCCTCGTGGTCGTAGTGCTCGGCGTTGGGGATGATCTGCTCGTCGACGAACTGGCGGACCATCTCGGTGATGTCGCGCTGGATGTCGGTCTGCTCGCTGTATGCGGCGGTCTCTACGGCCATGGCTCCTGGTCTGGTCGGGGTTTCCTGGGCGGGGGCAAGGATATAGCCGCGCTCACCGACTGAGGACTTGCCCCCGCTCTGGTGGGGTCGGGTGCACAGTCGCCGCTGCGGGCCACCTGGACTAGAACGTCCGTCCAGGTCTTATCGCGCTGCGGGAGGCGGCCCGGCGGGATGGCGACAAGGAATGAGTGCGCCTGCCGCTCTCCATTCTCGCCAGCGCCCTCGCCCTGCTCGCGCTCGGCGCGCCCGGCGCTGCCGCCGTCGGCCTCGGCGAGCAGCGTGTCGTCTCGGCCGGCCCCGAGGCCCAGGCTGCATCGGGGGGCGCCCTGATCGCGCCGCCGGCCGTCTGCCCGGGCCAGGACCGCCTCGACGCGCCGGCAGCGGCCCAGCTCGAGACGATGCGGTGCATGACCGCCTACGCCCGCCAGCAGGCCGGCCTGGCGCCCCTGGCGGCCGCTGGACAGCTCGACGCGTCCGCGGCGGCCAAGGCGGGCGACGTGCTGAGCTGCGACGAGTTCAGCCACTTCGCCTGCGGCCGCGAGTTCACCTACTGGATGAGGGAGACCGGCTACCTCTCAGAGCAATGCTGGCGCGTCGGCGAGAACCTCGCCTGGGGCTCGGGCGAGCAGGGCTCCGCCGGATCGATCTTCCGCGCCTGGATGCGCTCGCCGGGCCACCGCGAGAACATCCTCGCCGGGTTCGGTCAGCTGGGCATCGGCGTGCGATTCGGCCACCTGGCGGGCCTCGGCACGGTTCGCGTCTGGGCCCAGCACTTCGGCTCGCACTGCTAGCCGAGCTACCCGGCCAGGGCGCGCAGCCGCTCGGCGACCCGGTCGGCTCGCGTCGCGAAGTCGCGCAGCTGATCGTCCTCGGTGACCAGCCGCATCGGATTTGGCCGGCCATCCTCCCCGCCCGTGGCCATGCCAGCGCTTGCCCGCTCGGCCAGGTCGGCGGCGCGGCGCGCCTGCTCGGCGGCGTCGAGCGCCGCCGCGCCGACGGTCATCACCGCCGCCTCGGAGGCGCGGGCGATCGCCACCGCCTCGTCGATCCGTTCGACCAGCTCGCCGATCAGCGGCGGCTTCTCCGCCTCCGCCAGCTGCCATTCCCGCGTCGCGTCGCTCATCGCTTACGTCTACGGCGGCGGTTCTCGAATCCCTGCGACCCTCGTCGGACATAGGATCGGCGCGCATGAAGGCCCTGGTCACCGGCGGCGCCGGATTCATCGGATCGAACCTGGTCGACGCGCTGCTCTCCCGCGGGGACGCGGTGACCGTGGTCGACGACCTCTCGACCGGACGGCGGCAGAACCTGGACGGCGCCCTCGCCGCCGGCGCCGAGCTGGCCGAGCTCGACATCCGCGACGCGGCGGCGCTCGCCGACGTCGCCAAGCGATCCGAGCCGGACGTGGTCTTTCACCTGGCGGCCCAGATCGACGTGCGCAAGTCGGTCCTCGACCCCGCCTTCGACGCGGCGATCAACGTCGGCGGAACCGCCAACGTGCTGGAGGCGGCGCGCCGGGCTGACTGCCCCCGCGTCGTCTTCGTCTCGACCGGCGGCGCGATCTACGGCGAGGGCGCGGG
Organism: Solirubrobacterales bacterium; assembly: GCA_035634215.1. Classification (GTDB taxonomy): domain Bacteria; phylum Actinomycetota; class Thermoleophilia; order Solirubrobacterales; family 70-9; genus VRUE01. The sequence goes on from DASQDJ010000178.1 coordinate 3,370, forward strand.
CCAGGCACTACCCCTCGACGAAAGCACTCCGGTCGCCCCGCTCGCTCCCTACGGGCAGAGCAAGTTCGCCGGCGAGGGGTACCTGGCGCTCTACGAGCGCCTCTACGGGGCCTCCGGCGTCAGCCTGCGACTCGGCAACGTCTACGGGCCGCGCCAGGACCCGCTTGGCGAGGCCGGCGTGATCGCGATCTTCTGCGGCCGCCTGCTCGCCGGCGAAAGGCCAACCGTCTACGGCGATGGCCGCCAGACCCGCGACTACGTCTACGTCGGCGACGTCGTCGCGGCGATCCTGGCCGCTGCCGGCAGCCGCGTGAGCGGGCCGGTCAACATCGGCACGGGCGTCGAGACCGACGTGCTCGAGCTGGCCCGCCAGCTGGGCGATCTCGGCGACGGGGCCGACTTCGAGCCGGAGCTGGCGCCCCCCCGCCCCGGCGAGGTGCAGCGGATCGCCCTCGACGCGGGCCGCGCCGAGCGCGAGCTGGGCTGGCGCGCCGAGGTGAGTCTGCAAGAGGGTTTGAAGCTCACGTTGGACTCGCTGCGCACCTGATTAGATTCCGCCGCAGCGTCGAAATCGAAGCGAGGAGCAGCTTGAGAAACCCCAGAGACTTCTTCCAGCCGCAGGCGATCGGCGCCCCCGAGCCGCTGCGCGAGATCCCCGTCAAGCCGTCGCGGATGATCCACTTCCTCGACTTCTCGAACGAGAAGATGGCCGCGAAGGCCTCCTCGATCGCCGAGAAGACCGACATCCTGCTCGGCAACCTCGAGGACGCGATCCCGGCCGACCGCAAGGAGGCCGCCCGGGAGGGCCTGATCAAGGCCGCCAAGGAGTCCGACTTCGGGCAGACCTCGCTCTGGACCCGGGTCAACTCGCTCGAGAGCCCCTGGGTCCTCGACGACCTCACCCAGCTCGTCACCGAGATCGGGGACAAGCTCGAGGTCGTGATGGTGCCGAAGGTCGAGGGCGCCTGGGACATCCATTACGTCGACCGCCTCCTCGCCCAGCTGGAGGCGAAAGCCGGCCTGGACCGGCCGATCCTCGTCCACGCCATCCTCGAGACCGCGCAGGGGGTCGTCAATGTCGAGGAGATCGCCGCCGCCAGCCCCCGCATGCAGGGCATGAGCTTCGGCCCCGCCGACCTCGCTGCCTCACGGCGGATGAAGACGACCAGGGTCGGCGGCGGCCACCCCGGCTACCGCTCGATGGAGGACCCGGCCGATCCGGAGAACCCCGAGGCCGACCGCGTCACCGCGCAGCAGGACCCCTGGCACTACTCGATCGCGCGCATGGTCGACGCCTGCGCCTCGACCGGCATCCTCCCCTTCTACGGCCCGTTCGGGGACATCAAGGACACGGCCGGCTGTGAGACGCAGTTCCGCGCCGCCTTCCTGCTCGGCTGCGTCGGCGCCTGGTCGCTGCACCCGGTCCAGATCGGCATCGCGAAGAAGGTCTTCAGCCCGCCGCCGGACGAGGTCCAGTTCGCCAAGAAGGTGCTGGAGGCCATCCCGGACGGCCGCGGCGTCCACATGATCGACGGCAAGATGCAGGACGACGCCACCTGGAAGCAGTGCAAGGTGATGGTCGACCTGGCCACGATGCTGGCCCGCAAGGACCCGGAGCTGGCCGAGGCCTACGAGCTGTAGGCGGGGCGCTAGCCGAGGCGCTCTTCGAGCGCCTCGAGCTGGCTGTGCACCTCGCTCGGCAGGCTGTCGCCGAACCGCGCCAGGTGCTCGCGCACCTGCGGCAGCTGGTCGCGCACCAGGCCCTCGTCGACCGAGAGCAGCTCGGCCATCTGCTCCGCCGAGACGTCGAGCCCATCGGTCTCGATGGCGCCCTCGGCCGGCAGCAGGCCGATCGGCGACTCCACGGCGTCCGCCTGGCCCTGGCAGCGACGAAAGACCCAGGCGAGCACGCGGCTATTCTCGCCGAAGCCCGGCCACAGGAAGCCGCCCTCGTCGTCCTTGCGGAACCAGTTGACGTAGAAGATGCGCGGCAGCCGCGCGCCCTCGCGCTTGCCCATCTTCAGCCAGTGGCCGAGGTAGTCGGCCATGTTGTAGCCGCAGAAGGGCAGCATCGCCATCGGGTCGAAGCGCAGTTCGCCGACGTTGCCGGCCGCGGCCGCGGTCTTCTCCGAGGACATCGTCGCGCCGAGGAAGACGCCGTGCTCCCAGTCGAAGGCCTCGTGGACGAGCGGCACGGTGGTCGCGCGGCGACCGCCGAAGAGGAAGGCGTCGATCGGCACGCCGGCCGGGTCTTCCCACTCCGGGGCGATCGTCGGGCACTGGGACGCCGGCGTCGTGAAGCGGGCGTTCGGATGCGCCGAGGGGCGGTCCGCCTCGGGCGTCCAGTCCTCGCCATGCCAGTCGGTCAGGTGCGCGGGCGGCTCGGAGGTCATCCCCTCCCACCAGACGTCGCCGTCGTCGGTCCTGGCGCAGTTGGTGAAGATCGAGTTGCGCTCGATCGTCCGCATCGCGTTCGGGTTGGTCTTCTCGCCGGTGCCCGGGGCGACGCCGAAGAAGCCGGCCTCGGGGTTGACCGCGAAGAGGCGGCCGTCCTCGCCGAACTTCATCCAGGCGATGTCGTCGCCGACCGTCTCGACCTTCCAGCCGGGCAGGGTCGGGATCAGCATCGCCAGGTTCGTCTTGCCGCAGGCCGACGGGAAGGCGCCGGTGATGTACTTGACGTCCCCCTCGGGCGAGGTCAGCTTGAGGATCAGCATGTGCTCGGCCAGCCAGCCCTCGTCGCGGGCCATGACCGAGGCGATCCGCAGCGCGAAGCACTTCTTGCCGAGCAGGGCGTTACCGCCATAGCCGGAGCCGAAGGACCAGATCTCGCGCGTCTCGGGGTAGTGGACGATGTACTTGTTGTCCTCGTTGCAGGGCCAGGGCACGTCCTCCTGGCCGTCGGCGAGCGGCATGCCGACCGAGTGCACGCAGGGCACGAACTCGCCCTCGGAGCCGAGCACGTCGAGCGCGCCCTTGCCCATCCGGGTCATGATCCGCATCGAGACCGCGACGTAGGGCGAGTCGGTGAGCTGCACGCCGATGTGGGCGATCGGCGAGCCGAGCGGGCCCATTGAGAACGGCACCACGTACATCGTCCGACCCTTCATGCAGCCGTCGAAGAGAGCGCGCAGCATCTCACGCATCTCGCCAGGGTCGCGCCAGTTGTTGGTCGGCCCCGCGCCCTCTTCGCTCTCCGAGCAGATGAAGGTCCGGTCTTCGACGCGCGCAACGTCGCCGGGGTCCGAGAGGGCCAGATAGGAGTTGGGCCGCTTGGCGTCGGACAGCCGCTCGAACGTGCCGGCCTCGACCAGCTCCCCGGCCAGCGAGTCGTACTCCTCGGCCGAGCCGTCGCACCAGTGGATGGCGTCCGGCTGGGTCAGCTCTGCGATCTCCTCGACCCAGTCGAGGAGCTTTACGTTGGTGGTCGGCGCGTCGGCCGTGCTGGTCTGGCTCATTTTTCGCACTCTACTTGGCCGGCTGGAGCCGGGAGAGTTCGATGTCGGCGTCCTCGTTGAGGATTTTCATCGTCGCGATTTCCTCTTTGCCGCCGGCCAGGGTCAGCCTGCACTCGAAGGTCTTCCCTTTCTCGACCTCGACCCCCGAGGGGCACTCGACCGCGTCGACTTTTTTGCCGACCGAGTCCTCGACGTTCTTCTCGATCGCCCCCTCGGTCTTGGCGTCGTCGATCACGGTCTCGCCGCAGCCGGCGACCCACAGCGCGACTGCGAGCAGCACGATCGAAGCCGCTGATCGGCCCAGCAAGCTCATATTTCTCCCTTCAGGTGGATCTGCGGGAGTCTGCCAGGCGATCGCGTCGGCTTCACGCATCTCGATCGAACAAAGGCGAGAGCGGGTTGAGCGAGCGCGCCCGGCGGTAGGCCCGAACGGCAGGGGCGGCGCGGCCGCGCCTCGCTTCGATGCGCGACAGGACGAGCCAGGGACGCCAGTTCGCCGGCTCGCGGTCGGTCGCCTCGCGAGCCGCCAGGGCGGCCCCACCGAGATCGCCCATCGTCTCGAGGATTAGGGCGCGCTGGAGGCGCGGGCTCATCGCCCCCGGCTCGACGTTCTGGGCGCTGCGAGCGTGCTCGAGGGCGGCCTCGAAATCGCCCGCGCGGGCCGCCGCTTCGCTCTGGCGCAGCTGGCTGGTCGAGGCGAGCGGAATCGCGATCGCGACGATCGCGGCGAGCGCGACCGCGGCGATGCCGAGTCGCTGCGCCATGGAGAGCGGCGTCGGCTCGCCGGCCGGCGCCCGCCCGCCAGCGGCGAGCAGGGCGGCGGCGAGCAGCAGCATCGCGACCGTCAGGGCGGGGATCTGCCAGAGCCAGTCGAAGGTCGCGCCGAGGCAGAAGGCGACGCAGCCCGCCAGCGCGGCGGCCAGCATCGACCGCTCGCGGGGCTGGGCGGCGAGCGCGGCACGCCCCCCGCCCACCAGCACAACCAGCAGGAAGGCGACGAGCAGGGCCAACCCGACGACGCCCAGCTCGCCCAGGGTCTGCATGTAGAGGGAGTGAGCGTCGCGCACGGTCCCCGAGCCGTCGCTGTTGCGGGTCCACCAGAATTCGAAGGTGCCTGAGCCGGTCCCCTTCAACGGGTCGGCGGCGTTCTGGTCGACGGCGACGGTCCAGAAGTCGTAGCGGCTCTCGCCGGCGGCGCTGCCGAGCCGACCGGCGCCGTTCCCGGGCCCTTCTTCGGCTTCCTTGAATTCGCTCCAGGCATCCGATGCCCGGCTCGGCGCGTCGGCGGCCACGCCCACGGCGAGCAGCGCCACCAGCACGGCTGCCGCGGCGACCGTCGCCTGACGGGCGGAGACGCGGGTCCATGCCGGCCGCAGCTCGCGCACCGGCGCGGTCGACAGCATCGCCTGCACGACGCCGACCGCGACGCAGACGAGGATGGAGATGAGAAGCAGCTCGTCGCCCTGCTGCCGGGCCGTGGCCGAATCGAGAAAGCCCTCTTCTAGAGCGTCGCGCTGAAGCGCGGCGCCGACCAGGACCGCCGTCCCGGCGCCCGCGACGAGGAGGCTGAGCAGCTTTGGCAGTCGGTTCGGGGCGAAGGCGACGAAGACGGCAAGGGCGAGGAAGGCGGCCCCGATGCCCGCCCTGGAGAACGTGAAGAAGGCCGCCAGCCCCATCGCGGGCAGCGCCGCCGCGCTGACCGCCCGGAGGGCCAGCGACCTGGCGGCGGTGGCGACTGCGAGCAGACAGGGCACGCCGATCGCGATCAGGGCGGCGAGGCCGTTCCAGTAGTTGAGCGGGTAGGAGAGGCGTTCGCGGCCGTTGTCGAGCAGCTCAGCCGTCTGCGTCGCCTCGGGGAACCAGGCGGGGTGCAGCCGGGAGAGCAGGCCGACGGCCGCGACCGTCGCCGCGGCGGCGGCCACCCCTCCGACGATCCGGTGAGCCGCCTCGGCGCCGGCCGCGAACAGCGCCAGCGCGAAGACGCCCAGGAACCCCGCGAGGCGGGCCAGGTCGGCCCAAGTCCGCTCGGTGCTTTCGGTCCAGCCCAGGCTGAGCGCGGTCCAGGCGGTGAGCGCGGCGAGCAGGCCGAGCGCGACCCAGGCGAGCCCGGTGGGCCAGAGCCGTGGCAGCGCCCCGGCCAGGACGAGGGCCAGCACTCCCCACCAGACGATCACGCCGACCTCGTCGTGGACCAGCGCGTCGTAGCCGCCACCCCTCAGCCCCAGATAGAGAACGAGGCCGAAGCTGAGGGCCCAGAGGGATACCCCGCTCCACTCGGCCGACCGCGCCCGCTCCCAGAGCCCTTCCCCCCACCGCATCGAAGTCGCGTCCATTCGGTTCTATGCTATGCCGACGCCGAGATGAAGACGCCCAGGACCGCACTTCTGATGCTGCTCGCGACGCTCCTCCTCGCCCCCGTGGCGGAGGCCGAAGAGCTGATCCCGCCCGGGAACTCAGCGGTGACCCAATACACCGAGTCGCTGCCGACCCCGCGTGGCCAGCGCGACACCGAGAGCCGCGGCGGCAAGGGCGATCGGTCTCCGGAGGAGGCGCTCGGCAAGCGCAACGCGCAGCGTCTCGAGCAGCACGGCTCCGATGGGCGTGAGGCGGCCGAGGCGGCCGCGGCGACGGCGCCTCCCACCGATGCGGAGCCGAGCGACGCCGATGACGAGGACGCGGCGCCGACGCCCCCCACCGGCGGCGCCGGCACGGGCGGCGGCGAGAAGCCGCGGCCCGACGCCGGGGCGGCGAACGCCTCCGAGCCGCGCGGGACCGGCCGCGAGCCACGCGGCGCCGGCGTCGAGGAGCCCGCCGGGTCGTCGGGGCTCGGCGAGGTGCTGGGCGAGGCGACGGGAACCTCTTCCGACGGCGAGACGAGTTGGCTCCTGCCGCTGCTGGTCGTCGCGATCGCCGCCTGGGCGCTCACCTACGCGACGCGACAGAGGCGACGGGTCAGCTAGCTGGTGGTCGCGTCTCCACGCAGAGCCGCGCGGCAAGCCCGCGGCCTCAACCCGAGCCTGCTCCTTGCGCTCCTGGCGGCGGCGGGCATCGTGGCGATGCTGGCCGCACCGGCGGCGAGCGCCGCGGTGCGACCGCTCGACACCGGCGTCTCCTACGTCTACGACGACGAAGTCGCGGTCGCCTTCCAGCACGTCAAGGCGGCCGGTGCTGGGCTGGTCCACACGCCGATCCGCTGGGGCGACGTCGCCCCCGGCGAGCGGCCGGCCGCGTGGCAGCCGGACGACCCGGCCGAGCCCCGCTACGACTGGGAGTCGACCGACCGTTGGGTCCGCGAGGCGGTCGCCGCCGGCCTCACGCCGGTGCTGCAGATCCGCGGCGCTCCGCGCTGGGCGCAGCGCTGCGCTCACGCCTTCAGCAACGACAGCCCGTGCGACCTCAACCCGGCCGACCTGTCGGCCTTCGCGACCGCGGCCGCGCGTCGCTACAGCGGCGCCTTCGGCGGCCTGCCTCGAGTGCAGTACTGGCAGGGCCTCAACGAGCCGAACCTCAGCCTCTTCTTCCTCCCCCAGTTCGACAGCTCCGGGCGGGCAGTGTCGGCCGAGCTCTACCGCACACTCCTCAACACTTTCTACGGGGCGATCAAGGGGGTCGATCCCACCAACGTCGTGATCGCCGCCGGTCTCGGCCCGATCGCGGTCCCGAAATTCACGATCGGGCCGATGCGCTTCACCCGGGAACTCCTCTGCATGAAGGGCAAGGTCCGCTTCCGGCCCGCGAAGGGCAACTGCGGCGGCGGGGTCAACTTCGACATCTTCGCGATCCACCCGTACACGACCGGCGGCCCGACGCATGAAGGCGGCGCCAACGACGTCCAGCTCGGCAGTCTCTGGAAGCTGAAGGCACTGCTGCGGGCGGCGGACGAGGCGGGGCGGATCAACAGCCAGTTCGAGCAGACGCCGCTGTGGATCACGGAGTTCTCATGGGACTCGCAGCCCCCGGACCCGGGGGGCCTGCCAATGAAGATCGAGACCCGCTGGGCTGCCGAGGCGATGCACACCGCTTGGCGGGTCGGGATCGACGCGTTCTTCTGGTTCACCCTGCGCGACCAGCCGCCCGAAGGGGCTCCCTCCCACATCTCGATCGAGTCGGGCCTCTACTTCCGCGGGCCGACGGTCGCCCAGGACCAGCCGAAGGAAGTCCTCTTCGCCTTCCGCTTCCCGTTCGTCGCGCACCCCCACCGCAAAGGGCTCGACGTCTGGGGCCGGACGCCGAACGGCAAAGGCGGGCGGGTAATGATCCAGATCCTGCGCGACGGCAAATGGCGCAAGGCGAAAGCCCTTCGCGCCGACTCGGTGGGGATCTTCCGCGGGCGCATCCACACCGGGTACGGACGCAACCGGCGGGGCGCCGCGCGCGCCGTCTACAAGGGGCAGGACTCGGTGCCGTTCGCGATGCGCTCGGTCGGCGACTTCCCCCACCCGCCCTTCGGGCGACCGGTCGGCTAGCGGCATCGGTTCACCGGCGCGGTTGGATAGGGTTCCGCGCCGCGATGCGCTTCTACGAGTACGAGGCACGGAAGATCGTCGAGCTGGCGGGGATCCCCGTCACCAAGTACGGCTTCTGCACGAGCGCCGAGGAGGCGCGGGCCGCCGCCGAGGAGATCGGCGGGCCGGTAGTGATCAAGTCGCAGGTGCTGACCGGCGGCCGGATGAAGGCGGGTGGCGTCAAGTTCGCCGACACGCCCGATGAGGCGGCCGAGCACGCCGAGGCGATCCTGCGGCTGGAGATCAACGGCCACATGCCCCGCGGCGTCCTCGTCGACCCCAAAGCCGAGGTCAAGCAGGAGTACTACGCCGGCGTCGTCTGGGACGGCACCGCGAAGCGGCCGCTGATGCTGTTCAGCGACATGGGCGGCATCGACATCGAGGAGGTCGCCGAGCAGCACCCCGACCACGTCGGCCGCGGCCACCTCTCCAACCTCCTGCCGATCGCCGACTTCGAGGCCAAGCAGGTCGTCGCCGCGAGCGGCGTCAGCGGTCGCCAGCTGACCCGCGCCACGCCTATCCTCGCCCGCCTCGCCCGCCTCTTCCGCGACAACGACATGACGCTGGCCGAGATCAACCCGCTCGCCGAGCTGAGCGACGGCAGCTTCGTCGCCCTCGACGCCCATATGGAGATGGAGAACGAGGCGGTCGGCCGGCAGAAAGCCCTCCTCCGCAAGCGGTTGGAGATTGCCGAGGAGGACACGCGCGAGACCTACGAGCCCTCCGACTTCGAGCGCAACGTCGCGGCGATCGACGCCGCCGACCACCGCGGCGTCATCCAGGGCAAGGACCACGGCTTCACCGGCAACCTCGGCCTCGTGATCGGCGCCGGCGGCGGCTCGCTGACCCTGACCGACGCGGTCCGCAGCCAGGGCGGCAAGCCGGCCAACTACTCGGAGATCGGCGGCAACCCCTCGGTCGCCAAGGCCTGCGGCCTCGCCAAGCAGGTGCTCGAAAAGGACGGCGTCGAGAAGATCGCGGTGATGATGTCGATCGTCTCCAACACCCGAGTGGACATCGTCGCCCGCGGCGTGATCAAGGCCTGTCTCGAACTCGGCAAGGACCCGGCCGAGACGATCGCGATCTTCCGCATCCCCGGCGCCTGGGAGGACGAGGGCTTCAAGATCCTCGACAGCTACGGAGTCGAGTACTGCGACCGCTCGGTCTCGATGTGGGAGGCGGCCGGCCGCGCCGTCGCCAAGATCCAGGGAGCCCCGGCATGAGCATCCTGCTCACCAAGGAGACGACCTTCATCGTCCAGGGGATCACCGGGCGCGAGGCGGTCAACCTGACCAAGGAGTGCCTGGACTACGGCTCGAAGGTGGTCGGCGGCGTCACGCCGGGCCGCAAGGGCCGCGAGGTCCACGGCGTGCCGGTCTTCGACACGGTCGCGCAGGCGGTCGAGAACTACGGCGGCCCGATCGACGGCTCGGTGGTCACCGTCCCCCCCGCCTTCACCAAGGATGCCGTCCTCGAGGCGATCGAGAACGGCATCAAGCTGATCGTCATCGTCACCGAGCGCGTGCCGCGCCGCGACGTCGCCCAGATGGTCGAGCTGGCGGAGATGCGCGGGGCGCGGATCATCGGCCCCAACTGCCTCGGCCTGATCGTCCCCGAGGTCTGCAAGATGGGCGGCATCGGCGGGCCGGCCAAAGACGCGGCCAAGGCGTACGCGCCCGGCCCGGTCGGCGTGATGAGCCGCTCGGGCGGCATGACCACCGAGATCTCCTCCTCGCTGACCCAGGCCGGGCTCGGCGTCTCGACCGCGATCTCGATCGGCGGCGACGCGATCATCGGCTCGACCTACGCCGAGCTGATGCCCTACTTCGAGGCCGACGAGCAGACGCAGGCGATCGTCATCTACACCGAGCCGGGTGGCCGCATGGAGGCGCAGCTCTCCGAGTGGGTCAAGGAGAACGACTCGCGCCTGCCGATCGTCGCCTTCATGGCCGGCAAGTTCATGGACGACGAGGAGATGAAGGGCATGAGCTTCGGCCATGCCGGGACGATCGTCGAGGGCAAGGAGGACACCGCGACCGAGAAGATCGCCCGCCTCGAAGCGGCCGGCATCCGGGTCGTCGAGCGGATCGACGAGATTCCCGACGCGGTCAAGGAGAAGCTGGGGGTGGCGGCATGAGCGAGCGGCACAAGGTCTTCATCGACATCGAGGTCGAGGAGTCGGTCGCGAACGACCCCGCCCTCGCCGCCAAGCTCGAGGAAGTCTGCCCCGTCGACATCTACGAGGACGCCGGCGGGCAGGTCGCGATCGTCGACCGCAACGTCGACGAGTGCGTGCTGTGCCGCCTCTGCATCGAGGCCTCGCCGCCTGGCACGGTGCACGTCAAGAAGCTCTACGACGGCACCGAGCTCTCCTGATCGAGACCCAGCGGCTGCTGCTGCGCCGGTTCTCCGAGGAGGACCTCGACGACTTCGTCGCGCTGCACACCGACCCGGAGGTAACCCGCTTCATCCGCCCGCTCGACCGGGCCGAAGCGGAAGAGCGGCTCCTCAAGGACAGGGTCGAATGGCGGCAGCGCCGGCACGGAATGCTCGTGGTGTCAGACAAGCGAGACGGCGCGTTTCTCGGCCGCGTCGGCCTGAAGCACTGGCCGCAGTTCGACGAGACCGAGCTCGGCTGGGCATTGCGACGGGGCGCGTGGGGGCACGGCTACGCGACCGAGGCGGGGCGGGCCTGCCGAGACTGGGGCTTCGCGAAGCTCGAGGTCCCGTGCCTGACCGCGATGATCGCGCCGGGGAACGAGCGCTCGATAGCCGTCGCCGGCCGCCTCGGCCTGACGCCCCGGCGCGAGGACGAGCTGCTCGGGGAGCCGGTCGTCGTCTACGCGGTGGACCGGGCGCCCTGGCCTCCCTAAACGCCCTCTGGCCGAATATCCGTCGAGATATCGGGTAAGCGCTATAGAACCGCTGATCATTAGGGAACGGAGCGATGTACCGATTGGGAGCACGGCGGCCCGTGGCCGCAACCGAACGACCGCTCGTCTTCTGGATCGTCGTCTGCGCGCTCCTGACCGG
>DASQDJ010000179.1:0-7298 GCA_035634215.1 Solirubrobacterales bacterium
CCAGGCGACGATCTGCGCGCCGCCCGGCCCGCTGGCGGAGCCGGCGCGACGGGCCGGGATCGAGGTCGTGCCGACCGAGCCGTGGCTGGAAGGCACCGGCGCCGAACGCGGCGAGCTCTGGCGCACCGTCGCCGCGCACGACGTCGCCGTCGTGCACTGGGAACAGGGCGTCATGGAGGCGTTCGGACCGGCTCTTGAGTCCTGCGGACGCGCGGCGCTCGCCCTCCACCAGTCCCCGCGGGCGTTGACGCGATGGTTCGGGGAGACGACGGTCGCGACCGCGCGCTCGGTGCTCGAGCAGGCCGTCGCCGAGGAGAGGGCGGTCGCGCTGGTCAGGGGCGCCGCGCACCGCCGCAAGGTCGCGGAGGCGTTCGAGGTGCCCGAGGCGGGCCTGCGCGTCCTGCCCGCCTCGGTCGACGCCCGCGCCCTGCCGTTCGAGCCCGCCGCCGGGGAGCCGCGCGAGCTGCTGGCGATGACCAGGCTCTCGGCCGAGAAGGCGGCCGTCGTCGGGCTGGCGATCCAGCTGACCGCCGCCCGCCTCGCGGCCGGGGGAGCCTGCCGGCTGACGGTCGCCGGCGAGGGGACCTGGCGCGACGAGGCGATCGGCCTCTGCGAGGAGCGCCTCCCCGCGGCCTCCTGGCGAATCGAGCCGGCGCCGCGGGACCCGGTGGGGCGGCTCGCCGCGGCCGACCTGATCGTCGCTCAGGGAGTGACGACGCTGGAGGCGGCCGCGCTCGGCCGCCCCGTCGTCGTGGCGCGGGCGGCGGCCGAGGAAGGGGGCGTCGTCCTCACCCCGGGTCGCTACGACGAGGCGGCGCGCGACCCGTTCGGCGAACCGCGACTCACGACCGACCCCGACCGCCTCTGGCGGGAAGCGGCGGCAGTCGACCGCGACGACCTGCGCGGCCTGCGTCGGCTGGTCGAGAGGGGCAACAGCATCGAGGCCGCCTCGCGCGCGCTCGACGGCGCCCTGGCAGCGACCGGCCGCCGCGGTCTGCGCGGCCTCCTGCGCCGCGCCTTCTCTCAGCCCTGAGGGAACGGCGCAAGGCCGGCGTGCCAGGGCCCGGGGGCGTAGGTGTGGACGCCGCTCTCCTCCATCTCTCCCTGCAGCCGCTCGAACAGCTGCCCCGCGTTCTTCAGCGCCTCGCGCAGCTCGGCCTCGCTGCGCTCGCCCAGCCGCCAGAGGAACCAGAGCTGACGGTCGTTGACGCCGAAGTCGACCTCGCCGGTCATCGTCGTCGTCCAGCGGAGGAAGCCGGGGCTGAACAGCTCGCGCAGCTGGATCGCGTCGTAGTCGCGGGCCACCGTCGCCTGGAAGCGGCGGTTGAACTCGATCGACTCGAACTCGACCTTGCGGGCAAGCCGCTGGGTGACGCGCTCGTGGCCCTCGATCGACTCGACGTTGAAGGCAGGGGCGACCTTCGCCAGGTCGGGCATGTGGGCCTTGGCGAGCAGCGCGCCGGGCAGCACCGCCTTGCCGAGGAAGCCGCCGACCTCGCGCTCGTCGGCGTCGCAGCAGGCGCCCCAGAAGCCTTCGACCAGCTCGCCGGTGAGCCGATTGGTGCCGCCGACGCAGAGCGCCACCGGGCCGTCCTTCGGGTTGATGCCGCCGACCGGCTCGTAGGCCAAGCCGTTGCGCTCGCCGTAGCGCCGCACGGTCTCGGCCCATTCCCGCGCTTCGCCCCTTGCGCTCACGCGCCGATCCTATGGTGGGCGCCGGGCCGAGTAGGATGACCAGCGTGACCATCGCCATCATCGTGGTCGTCGCGATCGTCGTCGTCGCGGTCCTCTACTTCATCGGCAAGCGCAACGCGATCATCGCCGCGCGCAATCGGGTCGACGAGTCCTGGAGCGGGATCGACATCCAGCTGAAGCGCCGCCACGACCTCGTGCCCAACCTGGTCGAGACCGTCAAGGGCTATGCCGCCCACGAGAGCGAGGTCTTCGAGAAAGCGACGAAAGCGCGGGCCGAGGCGATGTCGGCGCGGAGCGTCGGCGACACGGCGCAGGCCGAGCAGAACCTGACCGGCGCGCTGACCGACCTGCGCGCCGTCGCCGAGAACTACCCGCAGCTCCGCGCCACCGAGAACTTCCAGCAGCTGACCCGCAACCTCACCCAGCTCGAGGATGAAATCCAGGCCGCCCGTCGCATCTACAACTCCAACGTGCAGGCCTACAACACCGACATCCAGCAGTTCCCCGGCTCGGTGATCGCCAACCAGGGCGGCTTCGAGGAGCGCGAGTTCTTCGAGATCGAGGACGCCTCGCAGCGCGAGCCGGTCGCGGTCAGCTTCGACAAAGACTGACTCGCATAAGCTTTGGCCATGGAGGCGACGAAGGAAGCGACCCTCTGGATCTGCGAGAGCTGCGGGTTCATCTACGACCCCGCGATCGGCGATCCCGACGGCGGCATCCCGCCCGGCACCGCCTTCGAGGACATTCCCAAGGACTGGTTCTGCCCGGTCTGCGGCGCGCGAACCAGCGACTTCAGGCCCCTAGAGCCTGGGGAGGCCTAGACCGCCCGCCCGCGACGGACGCGGGAGTGAGCGAGCGAGATCGCCGGTGATCATGAGCGCGAGCGAGCGAAAGCAGAGTACGCGGGCGGAATTTGATTTCGACTGGGTCGTGGTGGGGTCGGGATTCGGCGGCAGCGTCTCCGCGCTACGACTCGCCGAAAAGGGCTACTCGGTCGCCGTGGTCGAGTGCGGCAAGCGCTTCACCGACGAGGACTTCCCGAAGTCGACGTGGGACCTGCGGCGCTACTTCTGGGCGCCACGGCTCGGGCTGCGCGGCATCTTCCGGCTCAGCACCTTCAAGGACGTCGCCGTGGTCAGCGGCTCCGGTGTCGGCGGCGGCAGCCTCGGCTACGCCAACACGCTCTACGTCCCCCCCACCCCCTTCTTCGAGGACCCGCAGTGGGCCGACCTCGGGGACTGGGAGCGGGAGCTCGCTCCGCACTACGAGACCGCGAAGCGGATGCTCGGCGTCGTGGTCCACGAGGACGACGACGCGGCCGACCAACTGCTGCGCGAGTTCGGCGAGCACATCGGCGTCGGCGACACCTACGGCAAGACCCCGATCGGCGTCTTCCTCGGCGAGGCGGGCAAGGCCGTCGCCGACCCCTACTTCGGCGGCGAGGGGCCCGAGCGGACCGGCTGCACCCACTGCGGCCGCTGCATGGTCGGCTGCCCGGTCGGCGCCAAGAACACCCTCGTCAAGAACTACCTCTGGTTCGCCGAGCGACACGGCGCCACGGTGCAACCGGACCGGCTCGTCACCGACATCCGGCCGCTCGGAGCCGCCGACGGCAGCGACGGCTACGCGGTGACCAGCGAGCGCTCGGGAATGATCCGCGGCCGTGGCCGGCGCACGGTCACCGCGCGCGGCGTGGTCGTCGCCGCCGGCGCGCTCGGCACCAACAAGCTGCTGCAGCGCTGCCGCCTCGGCGGCTCGCTGCCCCGGGTCTCAGCCCGGCTCGGGGAGCTGGTCCGCACCAACAGCGAGATGATCCTCGCCGTCACCGTCCCCGAGGACTACCCGGATGACCTGACCAAGCGGGTGGCGATCAGCTCGAGCATCTACCCCGACCCGCACACCCACATCGAGACGGTCAGCTACGGCAAGGCCGGCGATTCGATGAGCACCCTCTACACGCTGCTGGTCGGCGACGGAACGCGCGCCACGCGGCCGCTGAAGCTACTCGCCCAGATCGTCCGCCACCCGGCCAAGTTCGCGATGACGCTGTGGCCGAAAGGCTGGTCGCGCCGCACGATCATCCTGCTCGTCATGCAGACGCTCGACAACGCGATCGCGCTGCGGCCGAAGCTGAAGCGCAACGGCGAGGTGCGGCTGCAGACCGAGCAGGACCCCGAGAAACCGAACCCGACCTTCATCCCGGTCGCCAACCAGGCAGCCGAATGGCTCGCCGAGCGGACCGGCGGGGTCGCCCAGAGCTCGATGACGGAGGCGCTCTTCAACATCCCGACCACCGCCCACATCCTCGGCGGCGCCGTGATCGGCCACGGCCCCGAGGACGGCGTGGTCGACGCCGACCAGCGGGTCTTCGGCTACGAGAACCTGCTGGTCTGCGACGGCGCGGCGGTCCCCGCGAACGTTGGCGTCAACCCCTCACTCACCATCACCGCCCTAGCCGAGCACGCGATGTCAAAGCTCCCACCCAAAGAGGGCAGCCAGCCGCACCGCCTCCCCGAGGCAGCACGACCGGCTCCTGTTCCGTAGCTAGAACGGGTCCGCTACTGGGCGTAACGCTGCGCCACGTACTCCCAGTTGACGACGTTCCAGAACGCGTCGATGTATTCCGGCCTTTTGTTCTGGTACTTGAGGTAGTAGGCGTGCTCCCAGACGTCGCAACCGAGCAGCGGGGTCTGTCCGTCGGAGATCGGCGAGTCCTGGTTCGGCGTCGAGACGATCGCCAGGCCGGAGCCGTCCTTGACCAGCCAGGCCCAGCCGGAGCCGAAGCGGGCGATGCCGGCGGCTTTGAACTCGTCTTTGAAGGAGTCGAGGGAGCCCCACTTCTCGTCGATCGCGGCGGCCAGCTCGCCGCTCGGCGCTCCGCCGCCGTCCGGGCTCAGCATCTGCCAGAAGAGCGTGTGGTTGTAGTGGCCGCCGGCGTTGTTGCGCACGGGCCCCTGCTTGTCCTGCGGCAGGCTGCCAAGATTGCTCAAGACGTCCTCGACATCGCGGTCCGCCCACTCGGTCCCCTCCAGGGCGGCGTTCGCTTTGTCGACGTAAGCCTGGTGGTGCTTGTCGTGATGGACGCGCATCGTCGCCTCGTCGATGTGCGGCTCGAGCGCGTCGTACGGGTAAGGCAGGTCGGGAACCGAGAAAGCCATCTCTTGCGTCTCCTCTTCGTCGATTTCGAAGTCGCCTGGAGCCTAATCGCCGCCGCGTTTTTCCTGCCGCTCCGCCGGGTATCGGCTCGCTGTCCGTTTGAAACGGGCTTACAGATCACCGCACGGCCCGTTGAAGGCTCGAGGGCGGTTAGCGACACCAGTTACCGTCCAGCGTTCACCGATGCCAGCCCGGCGGCCAAGAGAGGAGAGGGAGTCGACGCCCGGCCCGAGCACGGGCGAGCGCCTCGCGGGCGAAGCCGAGCTCTGGCGCCGTTTCGCGAAGACCCGCGATCCCGGCATCCGCGAGGAGCTGGTACGCCGCAACCTGCCGTTCGCCAAGCGGCTGGCGCTGCGCTACCGGGGCGCCAGCGAGTCGTTCGACGACCTGCTCCAGGTCGCCAACCTCGGCCTGATCAACGCGATCGACCGCTTCGACCCCGAGCGCGAGATCCCCTTCACCGCGTTCGCCTCGCCGACCATCCTCGGTGAGCTCAAACGGCACTTCCGCGACCGGGTCTGGACCGTGCGGGTGCCGCGTGGCCTCCACGACCTGATGGCGGAGGTCGACAAAGCGATCACCGAGCTGACCAAGGAGCTGCAGCGCTCTCCCTCGGTGGCCGAGATCGCCGCGCGGCTCGAGGTCGAGCAGACCGACGTGCTGGAAGTGCTGGAGGCCAACCACAACCGCCGGCCGCTCTCGCTCGACCGGCCGGCCGGCAACGAGGACGGCGACGAGGCGCCGCCCGCCGAGTGGGTCGGCTCAGAGGACGAGGGCTTCGAGCTGGTCGAGGGCCGGATCGCCCTCGACGCCGCCCTCCCCTACCTCGACGAGCGCGAGCGGCTGGTCCTCAAACTGCGCTTCGCCGAGGACATGACGCAGTCGCAGATCGCGGAGCGCATCGGACACTCCCAGATGCACGTCTCGCGCATCCTGCGACGCGCCCTCGCCCGCATCCGCGAGCAGATCAGGGAGCAGCAGCAAAGCGAATGACGAGGTACTCGCCATCGCCGGACTGGTTGACGGCGAGTTCGTCGGCGAGCGCCTCGAGCGAGCCGCCCACGTCCGGCACTTCGAGCTCGCGGCGGATCGCGTCGGCGGCGCCGGGGTCCATCGGCCCGAGCCGCAGCTCGATCGCTCCCTCGCGGTCCTCGAGGCCGAGCCGCACCCGGCCGTCGGTGAAGCGCGAAGGCGCCGCGGCGGCGATCGCGTCGGTGACCAGGACCGCGTCGGAGACGCGGTCGATCGAGAGGTCGCGGCGAGCGGCGAGAGCGCTGACCACGCGGGTGAGGACGGGGGCGAGCAGCTCCGGCCGGTCGGTGACGAGCTCGGTGCTGTCGCTGCGCGGCTCGAGCGAGACGAGATCGCCACGGCCGTCGACGCCGCCGCCCTTGAGCGGCAGCCGCATCGTCACCTCGGTGCCCTGGTCGAGCCCGCCGGAGATCGCGAAGCTGCTGGAAAGCGCCGCGATCAGCGAGAGGCCCAGCCGCAGGCTGGGCTGCTCGGGCTTGACCTCGGCCTGAGGCCGCATGCCCGAGCCTTTGTCGCGGACGACGACGGTCAGCCCTTCGCTGTCGGGCGTCGCTTCGACGCTGAGCGGGCCCGGCCCGCCGGGGTAGGCGTGGACGACGACGTTCATGCAGGCCTCGGTGACGACGGTCTTGAGGTCGGCAAGGCCCGGTTCGTCCATCCCGATCTCCTCGGCCAGGCCAGCCAAAGCGTGACGGATAACGGCGACGTTCTCCGCCTTTGCGGGCAGCATCATCTGCAGCCCCGTCGGCTTATCGCTGGTCGTCGGGCTATTGGCCATGGACGTAAGTTCCCCGCGGGGAGTCGCTCCCGCGGCGCCGAGCATAATTGCCCGGCACACGCCTCATCGCTACCCCTGGGGTCTCGCCGTGAAACCGGGCGACGCACAGGCGTCCGTTCGATAGCATCGCGCCCGTGAGTCCGGCGCCCTTTGACGTCCAGACCGAGGAGATCGACGGCGGCATTCGCGTCTTCACGGTCCATGGCGAGCTCGACATGAATACGGCGCCCGAGCTGGAGCAGGCGCTCGAGACGGCGATGGCGGACGAGGAAGCGGCGGTGATGCTGGACCTCTCCGACTGCGAATTCATCGACTCGACCGGTATCGCGTTGATCGTCCGGACCTGGCAGCGGCTGGACCGCGACGCCGGCAACGGCGGCAAGGGCAAATTCATCCTCTGCTGCGTCAACCACCAGGTTCGCCGCCTGCTCAAAATCACCGGCGTCGAATCCTCGATCTCGCTGCACGAACAGCGCGACGCGGCGCTCGACGCGCTGCGCGGCTGAGCGAAAGCCGGTCGCGCCTCACTGCCGCGCGCCGACCCCGGTGCGCAGCTCACCGAGCCGGGCGGGACCGCCGGCCTTGCGGTCGAGCGGCGGCGTCTGGATCCCCTGCCCGCGGCGCATCCCCTCGAGCA
>DASQDJ010000180.1:0-14578 GCA_035634215.1 Solirubrobacterales bacterium
GATGACCGGCAGGACGATGGGCGAGAGCCTCGCGCGCTTCTCCTTCTGGACGATGGTCGCCGGCATGCTGCTCGCCTTCGTGCCGCTCTTCCTCGCCGGCGGCTTCGAGGGCCAGCCGGTCGACGCCTACAAGTTCTTCGACGGCACGGGCGTCAGCGGCTACAACCTGGTCTCCTCGATCGGCGCCTTCGTGCTGGCGATCGGGGTCGTGATGACCCTCGCCAACGCGCTGCTCAGCCGCGAGGGGGGCGCCCCGGCTGGCCACGACCCGTGGGGCGGCGACTCGCTCGAGTGGTTCGCCCTCTCCCCTCCCGAGCCGCACAACTTCGACGTGCTGCCCGACGTCCGCAGCCCCCGCCCGCTGCGCGACATCCGCACCGCGATCGGGCGGCGCGCCGCCCGCCGCGCCGCGCCGGCTCGCGAGTCGCAGCCGGTAGCCTGAGCCGGTGAGCGCAGGTGCCCAGACGGCCGCCATCTCGCGGCGCCCGGCGGCGCTGACGCTGCTGCGCGACCTGGTCACGCTGACCAAGCCGAAGGTCCAGTCGCTGCTCCTCTTCACGACGGTGACGACGATGTACGTGGCGGGCGATCCCTCGCCTGGGCTCGTCCTGCTGACCTGCCTCGGCGGCGCCCTCTCGGCCGGCGGCGCCGGCGCGATCAACCACGCGATCGACCGCGACATCGACCGCACGATGGCCCGCACCGCCGACCGGCCGGTGGCCAGCGGCCGCGTCTCCCCCGCCGTCGCGACCGGCTTCGGGGCGGCGCTCGGCCTCTGCTCCTTCCTGCTGCTGGCGCTGACCGTCAACCCGCTGGCGGCGGCCCTCTCGCTCTCCGGATTCCTCGGCTACGTCTTCGTCTACACGCTCTGGCTGAAGCGCACGACGCCGCAGAACATCGTGATCGGCGGCGCCGCCGGGGCCGTGCCGCCCCTGGTCGCCTGGGCGGCGGTGACGGGAGGGCTGAGCGGCACCGCGTTCTACCTCTTCGCGATCGTCTTCTTTTGGACGCCGCCGCACTTCTGGGCCCTCTCGCTGCTGATGAAGGACGAGTACGCGCGGGCCGGCGTCCCGATGCTGCCGGTGGTGCGGGGCGAGGCCGAGACGCGGCGCCAGATCCTCCTCTACACGGTGCTGCTCTATGCGGTCACGCAGCTGCCGTTCTGCGCCGGCGCCTTCGGCCTCGAGTACCTGGTCGCCTCGATGTCGCTCGGCGCCGCCTTCATCTACTGCGCCGTGCGGCTGCTCCGTAGCGCCGACCGGCGCTGGGCGCTGCGCACCTCCCTCTTCTCGCTCGCCTACCTCGCGCTGCTCTTCCTGGCGATGCCGCTCGACCGCGTCGTCTAGTAGAAATCCGCCCGTGGACCGCGAGACCTCGAAACGACAGATCACCGCCGGCCTCGTGGCGGGCGGCGTCGCCGCCGCGGTCTTCGCCCTCTGCTTCGTCGCGGCGACCCTCTACATCGCGTCGTGAGCGAGCGTCGCGAGATTCCCGAGCCGGGCGAGCTGATCCAGGCGTCGCGGCCCTCCTGGGCGCCCGCCTTCTTCGCCCTCGGCGCCGCCCTCGCCCTCTGCGGCCTCTTCGCGCAGGGCTTCATGGTCCGCGGCTGGGTCTACTCGGTCATCGGCGGCATGATCGCCCTCGCGGCGCTTCGCGGCATGGCCCGCGAGGCGCGACGGGACTACTACTCGCGCCCGCGCCGCCAGCGCGTCCGGGGCGCCGTGCTGCCGGTCGAACAGCTCTCGCCGCCGCGGCGCTGAGCGCCTGAGCGCACTTAGCCGGGCGTCATGCCCGACGTGGCGCCATCGGACGTCCACACCCTCACGATGTCGCGGATCGAGAGGATCCCGGCGACGTCGCCGTCCTCGAAGACGACCAGGTGGCGGATGCCACGCTTCGACATCTCAGCCGCCGCCCGCTCGAGGCTCCACTCGGGCTCCGCCGCGACGACGCCCTCGCTCATGTGGTCGCTTACCCGCTCGCTGTCGGGGTCCTCGCCCTGGCCCAGGGAGACGAGGATGTCGCGCTCGGTGACGATCGAGGGCACCGGCATCTCGTCGGCGGCGACCAGCGCCGCGCCGATCCCGTTCTCCGCCATCCGTTCGGCTGCCTCGCGCAAAGTGTGCGCCGGGCCGACCGTGAGCACCACGTCCGACATGCCATCCCGTACCTGCATCGCGCCTCCGTTTTGGACCGTGTTTGGCTAGTGCGAATCGCCTCAAGCCTACCCGACTCCTCCCCATCCACACGCACGCTGACCGACGGCTTTGACCTATAGACTCCGGCCCGCTCGCACGCACGAACCATGCCGACCCTGCCCAAGCCGACCCGCCTCCTGCCGCTGCTCGCCGCCCTCGCGGCGTTTGCCCTGCCCGCCTCGGGCTGCGGCACCAGCAGCGCCGATCCCGAGCGCGGCCGCGAACTGTTCCTGCAGAAATGCAGCGGTTGCCATGGGATGGCGGAGGCGGGGTCGACCGCGCAGAACGGGCCCAACCTCGACCACGCCTTCGCGGCGGCACGCGCCTCCGGGCAAGGGGAGACGACGATCGAAGGCATCGTCGAGGCGCAGGTCGAGTATCCCCGCCCGAGCAACGACAACCCCGCCGTCTCGATGCCCGCCGACCTCGTCCAAGGCCAAGATCTCGACGACGTCGCCGCCTACGTCGCCGAATACGCCGGCGTGCCGGGGATCAAGGCGCCGAGAGTGCCGGGCGGGCCGGGCGCTCAGGTCTTCGCCAGCAAAGGCTGCAACGGCTGCCACACGCTGGCCGAGGCCAACGCGGGCGGGGTGACGGGCCCGAACCTCGACGAGGTGCTCCCCGGCCAGAGCGCCGCGATGATCCAGAAATCGATCGTCGACCCGAACGCGGACATCACGCCCGGATTCCCCCCTGAACTCATGCCCGGCGATTACGAGGCGCAGCTGAGCCCCGAAGAACTCGAAGAACTGGTCGCCTTCCTCGCCAAAGCGACGGCCAAAGGCGGCGGCGGGTCGAAATAGCGACCGCCCCGGCCGCCCGGCGCTGGCATCATCTGGGCGCCCAATGCCACGACCTCGCCTCTGATGCGTGAGCGCCCGCGGATCGCGCCCCGGCCCTACGCGAACGTCGCCCTGGTCGCCCTCGCGGCGCTGGCGCTGATCGTCCTCACCGGCGCCGCGGTGCGCCTCACCGGCTCGGGCCTCGGCTGCCCGGACTGGCCGAAATGCTACGGGCAGACGGTGCCGCCGCTGGAGACGCACGCCGTCATCGAGTACGGCAACAGGCTGCTGACCGGCTTCGTCGGACTGGCGGTGATCGCCGCGAGCGCTCTCGCCTGGTTCAGGCGTCCCTTCCGAGGCCACCTGGCCCTCTTTGGCGCGATGCTGCCGATCGGCGTCCTCTGTCAGGCGATCCTCGGCGCTTTCGTCGTCAAGTACCACCTGGCGCCGGGCCTGGTGATGGGCCACTTCATCCTCTCGATGCTGCTGCTCGACGCCGCCTTCGCGCTCGCCTGGTGCGCCCGCTACGAGCCAGGCGAGCGGCGGCCCTCGACGGACCGGCTCGGCGTCTGGGCTGTGCGCGGCCTCATCCCGCTCGGCCAGCTGACGATCCTCGCCGGCACGATCGCCACCGGCTCGGGGCCCCACGCCGGCGCCCACGAAGGCGAGCTGGTCCACCGCTTCGACTTCCAGGGTGTCGAGACGCTCGAGTGGGTCGTCCAGCGCCACTCGGCGATCGCCGCCCTGTTCGGCATCGCGGCGATCGCGGTCTGGCTGTTGCTGCGCCGCCCCGGGGGCGACAGGCGGGCAACCAAGCCGCTGGCGGTCGTGATCGGCCTGCTCGGCCTGCAGGGGGTCGTGGGCGGCGTACAGTGGTCGCTGGAGCTTCCCTCCGAGCTCGTCTGGCTCCACATCGCCCTGGCGACGGCGACGTGGTTGGCGATGCTGTGGACGGTCGCGGCGGCGGGGCGACTCCAGTCGCGCGTGACACCCCCACCCGAGGCGGAACGGGCAAGCGATGCCCGCACGCCGGCCCTGACCGGCGGTTAGGCCAGCACCGCCGCGATAACCCCGAGCTGCGCGGCAACCAGGACAGCCGCGAACTGAACGATCGTCCGGTGGAGGGCGACGAGCTGGCCCCGAACCTCCTCGAACCCCTCGTCCATCCTGGTTTCGAGCTTGTCCATCCGGACCTCGAGCTTGTCCATCCGCCAGTCGACTTTGTCCACCCGGCGCCCCAGCTCGTCGACCCGCTCTCCCAGCTCGTCGACCCGCTCTCCGAGGTGATCGACCTTGCCATTCAAGGTGTCGAGCCGCTCGTCGGTCCAGGCTTCTCTCACGCTCTCCATGATGCCAGGACCATAAGACAAAAGATTTCACAAATGGCGCGCGGTTCGTGCCAATTTTGAAAATCCTCAGAGCCGATTCAGAGCCCGGTACCCGTAGACGGCCGCCGCGCAGACCAGCGCCAGCATCCACAGCGCCCCCACCAGCGGCCGCGTCAGCAGGGTCAGCGTGATGATCGAGAGGGCGGCGACCGTCACGATCACCACCCACCGGAAGACCACTTGCTCGGAGAGCCTCACGGCAAGGGGGTGGGGTCGGGGGTGCGGGAGATGGGGGCATTATCCGCAACCCGCCTAGGTCGCAGCGATCTGCGAGCCTGCCGCGCGAATGAGCGTGCTGGCGGCGAAAGTCCTCCTGGCTCCCCTCTGCGTAGTTGCTGTGTCGCTTGCCGCCCGTCGCTGGGGGATGGCTGTCGCGGGACTGCTGGGCGGGCTCCCCGTCGTCGCCGGGCCGATCCTGCTGGTCGTGACCCTTCTCCATGGTCATGAGTTCGGCGCCGACGCCGCTGCCGGCACGCTGCTCGGGCTCGCCGCCTTGACCGTCTTCGTAATCGCCTACGGCCACGTGGCGACGGTGGCCGGGCCGGTTCGGAGCGTGCTCTGCGGCTGGACGGCGTTCCTGCTCGCTGTCGCGATCCTGAACATGGCCCAGCCGCCGGTGGCGCTGTCGCTCGCGATGGTCGCCGCCTGCTTCGCGCTCGGCCTGAGGACCCTCCCGCGGCAGCCGCCGCCGGCCGCGGTCGCCGCGCCGCCGCGGTGGGACCTGCCGGGTCGGGCTCTAGCGGCCCTCGGACTGGTGCTCGCCTTGACCGCGGCTTCAGGAGCCCTCGGCCCGCACCTGAGTGGCCTGCTGGCGCCCTTCCCGATCGCCACCAGCGTTCTCGCGGTATTCACCCATGCGCACGGCGGCGTCGCGCAGGTCGTCGTCCTGCTGCGCAACTTCCTCCTCGGCTTCTACGGCTTCGCCGCCTTCTGCTTCGCGCTCGCGGTCGCCCTGCCAGCGCTGCCGACCGCCGCCGCGTTCGGCGTCGCGACGATGGCGGCGCTCGCCGTACAGGCGACGACCTTCGTCCTGCGCTCACGTCTCGGGCCGACCCCTTCGACCGCATAGAAATACGGCGGGCGGCTGCTACGCCTTAAGCGCAAGAGGCACAATCACCAGACCGACGACAAGGACGAAAAGAACGAGAAGCTTCGGGTCTGCGCGAAATTCCTCACGGGGAAAGCGGCCCGTATTGAGCCACTCGATCAGGACATTCGTCAAGCGAGCCAGCAGCACCTGGCCTATATCGACAACCAGCGGCGTCGCTGAAGGGCCAGGGTCACTCCAACCGGCGCACCGCTGACGCGGCCCCAGCGCGAACCGCTTGGCTAGAGCCGCTTCTAGAGGATGTAGACGCTGACGTAGACGATGATCCACATCACGTCGACGAAGTGCCAGTAGATGCCCGGCACCTCGACGCCGAGGTGATCCTTCGCCGCCGGGCCGAAGTGGCCGCGGAAGGCGCGGATCGTCGCGAAGGTGAGCAGCGCCAGGCCGACGAAGACGTGGGCGCCGTGCAGGCCGGTGAGGCTGTAGAAGATCGAGCCGAAGCCGAAGTCGCGGGCGCTGAAGCCGATGTTGACGTACTCGTTGAGCTGGATGAAGAGGAAGGTGGCGCCGAGCAGCCAGGTGAGAACGAGGCCGAGTTTGAGGCCGGCGTGATCGCCCTTGCGAATCGACTCGAGCGCGTAGTGGATCGTGAAGCTCGAGGAGACGAGGATCGCCGTGTTGACGCCCGCAACGGCCTTCGGCAGCTCGAAGCCCTCCGGCGGCCAGCTCGGCGGGTCGACGACGACGCGCAGGAAGAAGTAGGCGGCGAAGAACGCCCCGAAGAGCATGATCTCCGAGACGATGAAGAGCAGGATCCCCAGCGTCTGGCGGTCGATCCGCGAGCTGTCGTTGGCCTCCGGCGGGCCGTGGTGCTCCGCGTGGCCGTGATGCCCCGCCGCGACGCTGGCGCTCTCCATCAGGACTCCCCTCCCTCGGCTACGGCAGCCGCAACCGCGGTGGCCGGGCGGCCCACCTCGAGGTGCTCGACCGGCTTATCGGTGATCTCGCGGGTGCGGCCGATCAGGTCCTCGTCGAGCCAGCGCGAGCTCTCGCCGGAGAAGGTCGAGATCAGCACCTCATCGACGCGGTAGTGCTCGATCGCGTTGCGGACGGCGTGAAACGGGTCGGGGCTCATCGGCTGGCCGGTCGCGTCAACGTCGGCGCGGTAGAGCTCCGCCAAGGTCGAGGCGAGATCGCGGGCGACGACCTGCTCGGACACGTCTTCGCCGCGCGGGCAGACGATCGTGTAGCGGTGGGGCTGGGCCGCGGCGCGCTCCTTGAGGCGGCTGACGAGGTCCGGCGACGCCACCGTCTTGGTCGCCACGACGAGGGTGTGGATGACGTCCCAGCGGATCGAGTCGTCCTCGATTCGCACCGGGATGTGGGTGACCTCGACATCCGGCTCGAAGCGGGCCCGCGCCCACTCGACCAGGTCCTTGCGGGTGAAGCCGAAGCGGGTCTCGCTGGCGGCCGAGAGGAGGATCTCGCCCGGTTCGTGGGCGCGCACCGCGTCGTCGAGCGCCAGCACGGGATCGCGGTCCATCACCTCGCCAACCGACTCGATGCCGTACTCGGCGAGGACCGACATCGTCACCTCGACACGCGCCCGCGCCGCGTCGCGCAGCTCGCCGGAGTCGATCAGTTGGCCCACGGCGGGCTGGTTCTGCGGCGCCGCCACGGCAACGAAGGGAACGCTCTCGGCGCGCTCGGCGACGGCTTTCAGCAGCTTGCGCCCACCCGCGACCTCGTTGAGGAAGACCAGCAGCGGCCGGCCCTCGGGAGCAGCGCTCATGACACCGCCTCTTGCGGGCCCGCCCGCGCCGGCTCCGGCCTGGGCGCCTCGGCGCCGTCCCCAGCCATGATCGCGTGTTTGGCGCCCGGCACTCCGAACTCGTAGGGGCCGCCGACGACGCGCGGGATCTCGTCGAAGTTGAAGATCGGCGGCGGCGAGGAGACCTGCCACTCGATCGTCTTGGCGCGCCAGGGGTTGGCGCCGGCCCGCGGGCCGAACTTCCAGCTGACGATCATGTTGTAGAGGAAGACGAGCTGGACGGCGCCGAGGATGAAGGCGAAGACGCTGATCAGGAGGTTCCAGTCGCCGAACTGGGCCGAGTAGTCGGCAACGCGACGCGGCATGCCGTCCATCCCCACCCAGTGCATCGGGACGAAGGTCCCCCAGGTGCCGACCAGGGTCCCCCAGAAGTGAACGCGGCCGAGCCGCTCGTCGTACATCCGCCCCGTCATCTTCGGGAACCAGTGGTAGACGCCGGCGAAGATCGTGAAGACCGAGCCGCCGAAGAGCACGAAGTGGATGTGGGCGACGATGAAGTAGGTGTCGGAGACGTGGATGTCGATCGGCACCATGCCGAGCATGACGCCGCTGATGCCACCGATCGTGAAGGTGACGATGAAGGCGAGCGCGAACAGCATCGCCGTCGAGTAGGTGTGGATCTTGCCGTAGAAGAGCGTCCCCAGCCAGGAGAAGATCTTGATCCCGGTCGGCACCGCGATCAGCAGGGTGGTGATCATCATTGGCACCCGCAGCCAGGAGAACATGCCGGCGACGAACATGTGATGCGCCCAGACCGAGTAGCTGAGGACGACGATCCCGATCAGCGCCAGCGCCATCAGCCGGTAGCCGAAGATCGGTTTGCGGGCGTGGGTGGAGATGACCTCGGAGATGATCCCGAAGCCCGGCAGCATCATGATGTAGACGGCCGGGTGGGAGTAGAACCAGAAGATGTGCTGGTAGCTGATCACGTCGCCGCCGCCGGCGAACTCGAAGAACTGGGTGCCGATCGCGCGGTCGAAGAGGACCATGAACTGGACGCCGGCGATGAACGGCGTCGCGGCGACGACCAGCAGCGAGGTCGAGAGGTTCGCCCAGACGAGCAACGGCATGCGCCAGAAGGTCATCCCAGGCGCACGCATCGTGATGATCGTGACTAAGAAGTTCAGAGTCGTCGCTATCGACGATGCCCCCGCGAACTGCACGCCGACGTTGAAGAACGACTGACCCAGCGGCGCCCCGGTCGAGAGCGGCGCGTAGCCGGTCCAGCCGGTATCGAAGGCGCCGCCGGGGGCGAGGAAGCTGCCGATGAACATCAGCCCAGCGAGTGGCAGCAGCCAGAAGCTGAGCGCGTTGAGGCGCGGGAACGCCATGTCGGGCGCGCCGATCATCAGCGGCAGGACGTAGTTCGCGAGCCCGGCGAAGACCGGGATCACGAAGACGAAGATCATCAGCACCGCGTGGGTCGAGAAGAGCCCGTTGTAGGTCGACGGATCGACGATCTGGGAGCCCGGCTGGGCCAGCTCGGCCCGCACCAGCATCGCCATCAGGCCGCCGATGAAGAAGAAGAAGAAGGTGGTGACGACGTACTGGACGCCGATCACCTTGTGGTCGGTGTTGAATTTGAAGTAGTCGCGCCAGCTCTTCGCGCCGTGCTGGGAGTGGTCCGCTGGGATCGTCGGCATGCCGGCCGCCCAGCGCAGCCAGTAGTCGAAGGCGCCGAAGCCGAGCAGGAAGCCGAGCGGGATGGTGATCAACGGCACGACGACGTGCGGATAGCCGGTCTGCTCGGTCTGCCAGATCGGCAGGCCCGAGATCTCGCGCAGGATGACGACGAGGCCGACGCCGAAGGCGCCGGCGAGAACCGCGCCGAGCAGTCCTCGCGTCCAGCCGGGTCGCTTGATCGCAGCCGTCATCCGCTCTCCCTCAGATTACGCACCGCCCGCGCCCAGCGGCAGCGGATCGGCCTCGGTGTCTTGTACGACTTGTTGCATGTAAGGAGCAGGCACTTCGTCTTTCAGTCCCTCGACCCATTTGCGGAACTCGGCTGGCGACTCGACGACGACTTTGGCTCGCATCGTCGCGTGGCCGAAGCCGCAGAGCTCGGTGCAGATCAGCTGATAGGTCCCCTCCTCGTTCGGCGTCACGATCGCCGTCGTCACGATGCCCGGCACGTTGTCCTTCTTGATCCGCCACTCGGGCACCCAGAAGGAGTGGATCACGTCCATCGCGTGCATCTTGAAGTGGACCTGACGGTCCACGGGGACGTGCAGCTCGCCTTCCGACCAGGCGTTGTCCTTGCCCGGATAGCCGAAGCTCCAGGCGAACTGCTGCGAGAAGACCTGGACCTTGAGCGGGTTCGGGTCGTGCTCCTCGATCTCGTTGAGCACCGCCCAGCTATAGCCACCCCCGAAGAGGACGATGATCGTCGGGATCAGCGTCCACGCGATCTCCAGGCGGGTGTTGCCGTGGATCGGCTCGCCGTCGGATTCGTCTCCCGGCTTGGCTTTGAACTTCCAGAGGGCGTAGAAGAGCATCACCATCACCAGCGAGAAGACGAAGGCCGAGAGGACGATCATCACGTCGGTCAGCGTGTCGATCGGGCCGGCCGCCGTCGAGGCGCCCTGGCCATTCCAGCGGATCGGCACCATGACGACGGAAATGAGCGCCGTCAGCACCAAAGTGGCGCCGAACATCTTGGCGAGCGGGAGGCGGCGGGTCATGGTCGGCGGCGCATTCTATGCAAGCGGCAGACGGTCAAGCTCGCCTCGCGAAGCGGCGATGACGCCGCGGGCGACGCCCTCCCAGCTCCAGAGCCGAGCGGTGGTCGCGACGAGGGCCTCGCGGGCGAGCTCTCGCTCCTCGTCGGGCAGGGCCAGCCAGGCGTCGAGGCGCTCGGCGATCGACTGCACCGCGTTCTCGTCCACGGGGAACGACGTTAGCCGGCCGAGGCCCTCGGGAAGCGTCGCGGCGAGCTCCTTGGAAACCTCGCGCATCCCCGAGTGGCCGGCCGAGACCGGCAGGACGCCGCAGGCCGCCGCCTCCGCGGCGACCATCCCGAATGCCTCGGGGAAGGTGCTCGGCATGACCAGCGCCTGCGCGCCGGGCAGCAGGTCGGCAACCTCGTCGTGCTCGAGGCGACCGAGGAGCTCGACCGACCCCGCCATTCCACGCGCGGCTTCGGAGTAGCCCGCCGGCGGGTCGGCGAGGAAGGCGCTGAGGATCCGCAGCGGCTTCTCCTCGCCGCCCTCGAGCGCCCAGCCCCGCCGCGCCACCTCCCCGGCGGCGTCGAGGTCGCCGCGGTCGAGCGCCGCCAGCAACTGCTTCAAGCCGCCCTCGTACTCGCCGTAGCCGGCGACCTGCAGGCGGGCGTCAGGATGGCGCCGCCTGACCAGCGGCCAGGCGGCGAGGAGCAGGTCGAGGCCCTTGGAGACGATGAACTTGCCGACGAAGACGACTCGCGCCGGGTCGCGCTCTTGGCTCGGCCGGAAGCGCTCCGTGTCGACGCCGGGCGGGCCGAGACGAGTCTTCTCGCGCAGGCCGCCCACCCCCGGCAGGGCGTTCCACAGCGACTCGGCGGTATGGCGGGAGCCGACGAGCACGCAGCTCGCCGCGCGCATCCCCTCCTCGGCGAAGGGCAGGAAGCGGGGATGCGGCTTGACCGTGTACTCGAGCGCCGAGCCGTGGATCTTCGCGGCGAACGACTCGACGCCGGCGCGCGCGAGAACGCAGGGGCCCATCACCAGGTGCCCGGCGAGCGCGGCGTCCGGCGGGCCGGCCGACTCGATCACCTCGCGAACCGCCGCGACGTTGGCCTCGATGTAGCGATCGAGCTCCTCGTCGCTCAGTTCCGGGAACGCCTTCACCTCGAAGCCCGGATAAGGGTCCTTGACGTAGACCGGGAGGAGGCCATGGATGTCGGGATTGTGGATTCGCACGCCTGGCAGCTCCACCTCGCGGTCCTGGCAGAGCAGGTGAACCTCGTGACCCAGACCGGCCAGCGCCCTCGCCAGGTTGGCGCTGTAGATGTTGCTGCCGGTACCGCGCAGCATGTAGCCGTGGAAGAGAAGAACCCGCATCGGTTCCGCGCAAGCTATTAGTCTTCGCCGCCGTGAACTCGAAGCAGCTCTACAGGATGCGCGCGCCGGCCTCGGGCCGAGAGGCGCTCGCCCACGCCGAGCCGGGCGCGGTCTACGTCGATCGCGAGACCAGCGAGGAGATGGAGCCGGTGGCCAAGGTCCTGCCCCTGGCGCCCTCCGCCTCGGCCCTGCCGCGCACCCCGGACAACCTGCGCGCCTGCCGCCGCTGCGACCAGCTGATCGGTCTGGACATCAGCGACTGTCCCTACTGCGGTTTGCGCCAAGAAGCACTCTGACGCGACCTCAAGGTCGGGAACAGCAGGAAGGCCATGGCGACCGCCGCTATGCCCAAGGCGGTCAAATAGATACCGAGAACATCGGGGCCTACCTGTTCGGCCACAGTTCCGGAGATCAAGCAGACGACTGCCCAGGTCAGCGGCTCGTCTAAGACAACACGTTTCATAGATGAGAGAGTAGCTGAGCGACCAGCGAGACGAGGTAGAAGGCGCCACCAACGCCGAAGCCGACGACCGTTCCCCCCAGCACCGCCCGCTCACGCCTCCTTGGATCGGCGGTCGCGAACGCCACGGCGGCGAGCAGCGCCCCTGTGCCCGCCGCCGTGGCGAGAAAACCGAGCCCGATCGTCTCCGGCCACGGGTCTTCCACTCGCGGCAGTACGAGCAGAAGGAGGAGGGGAGCAATCGCTCGCATGCCCTGACCCTGCCCCCTCGCGACGCACGGGTGGCGCGCACAAAGTCAATTCTTCGTCACGCGATCGTGACTTTGCGTGACGCCGTTCGAGCGGCGCCGACCAGGCTGCTTTTAGGGCCCTTTGACCAGCGTCGCCGTGTAGAGCAGCCGCGCGTTCGAGTAGTAGCAGCCGTACGTCTTGGTCTTGCCGACGCCCTGCTGGGGATTGCCGTTCTGGATGTCCTCGGTGGTCGAGCACTCGCCGGGCAGGCGGCTGCCGCGCCAGGTGTCGTCGTCGGAGACGTTGAAGGCGAACATCGGCGCCCAGGTCGGGATCGTCAGAGCTACGACATGCCCGCGCAGGACCGTCAGCGGGTGATCGAGCGCGAAGATCGCGGTGCTGCCGAAGTAGCGGTTGAGCGTCTGCAGGGGGCTCTGGCGGACCAGAGTGTATTTGGGCGGCTTCGAGCCCTCGACCGGGCGCAGGACGCCGATCCGCGCCTGCGACGGTTTGCCGAGCACCTCGTTGAAGAAGCCGACCTCGTCGGTCGTCGCTTTCGTGTCGGTGCGCGAAGGGCGCGCCAGGGTGATCGACCAGGCGACGATCTTGCCGTCGAAGGGCGCCTCGTAGGGGCGCGGCACGCCGCCGGCGATCGCCTGGAAGCCGGTCACATGTCCCTCGACCCGGCAGGGGATGACCTCGACGCCGCCGACGATTTTCCCGGGGCACGACGGCGGCGGCACGACGTCGGTCTTGCCAAGTACGACGACGCGGGCCGGAGCCGAGTCCGCCTCGCCGGGCCAAGCCGCGGCCACCGCGGCCGCCAGCAGGCAGGCGAACAGGCCCGCTGCCACGAGGCGGTGGATCCGGCTTCGGTTTTCTGCTGCTATCCGCACGGTTCGTGTGCTGCAACCCACCGCCACGGCGACGGTTGCGGCCGAGATTGTGCCGCTAGGGCTCGGTAGAGGAGGCGTTCTCGGCCGGCTGCACGATCCCTCCCCCGCTAGGGTTGCATGCTGAAATGGACAGCTCGCCCAGCCCAGAGCAGTTCCTCCCGGCGGCCCTCTCGTCGTTCGGCATCGAAGCGGACGAGATCGAGCTGGCTGTGCTCGGCGCGATCCACCAGCTCTTCTGGCCGGCGATCCAGGAACTGCTCGCGCTCGATCTCGGCGAAGTCGAGCCCGAGCGCGACCTCGACCTCTCGCGAGCGCCGTGAGCCAGGCACTCGACCTGACGCTCCGCGAGCAGGCGGCGGCGATAGCCGCCGGCGAGGCAGACCCCCGTGAGCTCCTCGACGCCACCCTAGCCCGGATCGAGGCGCGCAACCCGGCGCTCAACGCGATCGTCGAGACCTTCCCGGAGCGCTCGCGCGAGATGCTCGCCGGGGCGCCCAAGGGGCCGCTGCACGGCGTCCCGGTCGTGATCAAGGACGAGTGGCCGCTGCCGTGGCGCGCCCAGCGCTTCGGCGCGGCCGACGTGCCCGGCGCCCACTTCGAGCCGCGGGAGTCCGGGCCCTACCGCGCGATGCGCGACGCCGGCGCGGTGGTCGTCGGGGTCGGCAACATGCACGAGCTCGGCGCGGGGAGCACCGGCAACGTCTCCGTCTACGGGCCGGCCCGCAATCCCTGGGACACGAGCCGCTGCCCCGGCGGCTCGTCGAGCGGGCCGGCTGCGGCCGTCGCCGCTCGCCTGGTCGCCGGCGCGGTCGGCGCCGACGGGCTCGGCTCGGTCCGCTTTCCCGCCGCCTACTGCGGGTTGGCCGGCCTCAAGCCGACCTTCGGCCGCGCCGCGCTCGACGGCCACCACATGGCCGCCGTCACCCGGCTGATCGTCGCCGGGCCGCTCTGCGCCGACGCCGCCGACTGCCGCCTGCTCGGCTCGGCGATGTTCGGGGAGACGCTCACCGCCGGCGATGCGAGCGGCCTGCGGATCGGCGTCGTCCGCGACGTCGTCTCCGAGGACGTGACCGCCGAGGTCCGCGAGGCCTGCGAGGCCGCGATCGACCAGCTGCGCGCCGAGACGGGCGGCGAGGTGCGCGAGATCGAGCTGCCCGACCGCGAAGCGGCGACCCTGGCCGCCGTGCTGCTGATCAGCGCCGAGGGGATGCACGGGGTGAGCCCGGAGCGGCTCAACCGCATCGACGGCGAGTTGAGCCCGCTGGGCCGCGGCACGCTCAAGTACCGGATGCTGATGCCCGCGGCCGCCGCGGTGCAGGCGGCTCGCGTCCGCACCCTGATGCGGCGACGGCTCGCCGCCCTCTTCGAGGACGTCGACGTGATCGCCTGGCCGACGATCCCGGCGCCCGCGCCGCCGCTCGACTCGCCCGTCGTCGAGCTGCCTTCCGGACATCAGACCGCCGACCAGGCGAACGTGCGCGGGGCCGCCCTGGCGAACCTCACGGGCATTCCCTCGATCAGCGCTCCGGTCGGGCTCAGCGCGGAGGGCCTGCCGCTCGCGCTACAGCTCCAGGCCGCCTGGGGCCGCGACGAGCTGCTGCTCGACGCGGCCGAGGCGCTCGAGCGCGCCAACGGACGCCGCTGGGTCGAGGCGCGCCCACCGCTGGCCACGCCTCAGCCGACGGAGGCCTAGGGCAGCGGTGC
>DASQDJ010000181.1:0-1640 GCA_035634215.1 Solirubrobacterales bacterium
TCAGCGCCACGAACGGCAAGACGACGACGGCCGGGATGGTCGCCGCCCTGCTCGCCGCCGCGGGGCGGCGCCCGGTCCACAACCGCGCCGGCTCCAACATGACCTGGGGGATCGCCACCGCGCTGCTCGAGCAGGAGGGCGAGGAGGGCCTGTTCGAGGTCGACGAGGCCTGGCTCGCGAAGGTCGTCGACCAGCTCGATCCCGGCCTGATCGTGCTCGGCAACCTGTTCCGCGACCAGCTCGATCGCTACGGGGAGATCGAGAAGCTCGCCGACGAGTGGGCGGCGACCGTCGAGGCGCGCGCCGGCCGCGGCCGCTTCGTCCTCAACGCGGACGACCCGCTCGTCGCCGACCTCGGCCGAGACCGGGACGGCGAGCCCCGCGAGGGGATCCTCTACTTCGGGGTCGAGGACACCAGCCAGGCGCTGCCCGCGCTGCAGCACGCCTTCGATGCCAAGCACTGCCGCCGCTGCGGGCGCCCCTACGCATACGAGCGTGCATTCGTCGGCCACCTCGGCCACTACTCGTGCGCGAGCTGCGGGACGGCGCGGCCCGCGCCCGACGTCGCGGCGACCGCGATCGAGCTGCGCGGGATGGCCGGCTCGCGCCTGAGCGTGCGGACGCCCCGCGGCGAGCTGAACCTCGACCTCCCCCTCCCCGGCCTCTACAACGTCTACAACGCCCTTGCCGCCGTCGCCGCCGGCCTGCAGCTCGACGTCGAGCCGGCGCGGATCGCGGCCGCGCTGAGCGAGGCGCGCGGCGCCTTCGGCCGGGTCGAGACGGTGCCGGTCGCCGGCGTCGACGTCTCGATCCTGCTGATCAAGAACCCGGCCGGCGCCAACGAGGTCCTGCGGACGCTGCGGCTGGAGGAGGGCGAGGAGGGCCTCGACCTCTGGATCGCGCTCAACGACCGGATCGCCGACGGCCGCGACGTCTCATGGATCTGGGACGCCGACTTCGAGCTGCTGGGGGGCGCGGTGCGGCGGGTCACCTGCGCTGGCACCCGCGCCGCCGAGATGGCGCTGCGGCTCAAGTACGCCGGCTGGCCAGAGGAGGCGATCGCCGTCGAGGAGGGGGTCGCGGCCTCGCTCGACTCGGCGGTGGCCGCCGCGCCACGCCGGCTCTTCGCCCTCCCCACCTACACCGCCCTGCTGGAGCTGCACCGCCTGCTCTCCTCGCGCGGGCTGGCCGAGGAGTTCTGGCGGTGAGCGCGACGATCTGGCACGACGTCGAGTGCGGGGCCTACAGCGCCGACCTGCCGCTCTGGGAGGAGCTGGCCGACGAGGCCGGCGGTCCGGTCCTCGACCTGGGCTGCGGGACGGGCCGCGTGGCGCTCCACCTGGCGCGGCGCGGCAACCCGGTGCTCGGCCTCGATCGCGAGCCGGAGCTGCTCGCGGCGCTGGAGAAGCGGGCGAGCGGGCTGCCGGCCGAAGCCGAGCTCGGCGACGCGGCCGAGTTCGCGCTCGGCGCCCGCTTCGGCCTGGCACTGGCGCCGATGCAGCTCCTGCAACTGCTCGACCGCGGGCAGCGGGCCGGCTGCCTGCGCTGCGTCGCCTCCCACCTGCGGCCGGGCGGCCTCGCCGCGCTGGCGATCGTCGCCGATGCGGACGTCGTTCCTCCCGAGCCACGGCGTTCGCACT
>DASQDJ010000182.1:0-12499 GCA_035634215.1 Solirubrobacterales bacterium
GCCGCCTTCCCGGCCGCTTCTCCGGTCGGGTTGGCACCGCCGCCCGCCAGCTCGCTGCCGGCGCCGCTGACGTTGCCGAGACCTTGGATCGCCCCCTCGAAGAAACGCTGGCTGTTTCGCTGCGTGGCGCTCGTGATCGCCTCGCAGAGGCCGTCGGTCGCGACGACGAGGAGCTGCACGACGACGTAGGCGACGCTGGTGGCGATGAAGCCGACCGGCAGGTTCACCAGGACGACTCGCACGAGCATCCCCGAGTTGCCCTGCGCGACCCCCTCGATGACGGTCAACAGCAGCATCGCCATCCCCAGCAGGGCGGCGATCGTCGCCATCTTGGCGTACTGATCGACGAAGCCCTTGGCCGTCAGCTGCGGCGTCGTCGTCTCCTCGATCCCCTCCACGACCTCGCCGATCAGCCATGCCGCGCCCTCGCTGACCCAGGCGGTGATCTGCTCGAAGACCCCGTTGCCGATGCCCTTTAGCGCGTCGCTCACCGGGTTCTTGACGACCCCGCCGACCGCGTCGCTTACCTCGTCGCAGACGTCGCTCACCGGATTCCCGCCGCCGACGATCCCGCCGACGACCGCCGTGACGCCACCCGTGGCGGCCCCCGCAGGGCCGCCCACGTCGCAGGCGACGTTGGCCTGAGCCGTCGGCGGCGAGGGCTGGCAGAGCAGGAACAGCCCGACCAGCGCCCCGAGCAGGGCGAGCGCTCGCGCCTGCCTACGGAGCCAGCTCATAGCTCCGCAGCTGTCGCGCCAGCTCGATTACCCCATAGCCGCCGAGTGCCCCCGGCTTCGTCGCCAGCCTGGGCGTCGGCCCGAAGCCGCCGCGCGTCGCGGCGATCCGCCAGCGCCCGTCCATCCAGGCGACCTCCGTGTGGGTGACGCCGAAGTAGGCCGCCGGCTCCACCGAGGCGGCGTTGCCGAGCAGCGTGAACCCCCAGGTCAGGACCCGAGCTCGGCTGGGGTGGTAGGACTCGACCCGGTAGCCGATCGGCACCGCGGAGTAGACCGTGCCGAGGCCGCGTCGCACGCCGGCCCCGATCGGCCCACTGGCGAGCCTGCGCGCCCCCGGCGAGTTGACGGCCAGCATCCTCGGCGCGTAGTCGGGGGTGGCCACCACCGCGATCCGCGAGCGCAGTACCGCGGGCCGCAGGATCGCCGTGCTGGCGAAGGCGCGCTGGTAGGAGGCGACCGCTTGCGCTGCCCCGTCAGCCGTGCGGGGGAACGCCACCGGGACGCCGGCAAGCGTCCGCGCCGCGCCGGCACTGGCAGGTGCCGCGGCGCGGCCGCTGTGAGAGGGGGAGGTGACCCGACCGACGAGCAGACCCAGGAGCAGGGTGCCGAGGCAGGCAAGGATCGCGAATCGCCGAGAAGGGGAGGGATGAGGTGAGGCGCCTCTCATTTCGCGCTCACCGTCGAGCCCGAGTTGTAGAAGAAGTTGATGAGGGCGGCGCCGGCCCCGATCACGAAGGCGCCGCGGAGGCCGTAGAGGACCTTCGACTTGCCATCGGAGGTGTGGCTGTAGTTATTGGAGCGCGAGCCGAGCGCCCACTGCGCGGCGCCGATCAGGACGCCCGCGAGACAGGCCAGCAGGGCGTATTTTGCGAGGCCGTTGATGAGCCTTTCGAGGGCTCCCGTCCCCGGTAGCCCGTTGTCGTCGGGCTTGACTTTGACGGCGGCGCTCTCGAGGAGGATCTGCAACTTGACGAACGCTGCGAGTGCCACGGTGGGCTCCTTTGCCTAGGGGTGCATTCACCCCCTAGGTCCAGCGCGGCGAGCGCCTGCATCGGCTGCGGCGCGAAAAATCCGCGGACTCTCGGCGCGGACTCAGAGAACGAGGGAAGCTGCGATCAGATGGATGGAAGCGGCAACGAGCCGTCCTCCTGGCGGGCCTCCTCGTAGCAGTCGCGGTGGTACTTCGCGGTCGCCCCCAGCCGGTCGGCCTCTCCGGTGCCTGGCGTCGTCTCGATCACGACTCTCGCTCGCCTCGTGCCACCTTCCTTGTAGACGGCGACGACCTCCAAGCCGTACTGAAGCAATTTCTCGCAGCGGTGGCAGCGCATGGTGACCATTACCGCCACCGTAGCTTGCGGCCTCACTCAACTTCTCTCAGGGCGCTATTTGACGAGGCACATGGCGAAGACGATGAAGTGCTCGCGAGCCGCCCCACCGACGTTCGAGTTCCACCGCGCCGTCCATGCTCGCTCGGAGAGCACCGGACCTTCTTCTCTCAGCGATATATGGGGCACGACCAGGGTCTCGCTGCCGCTGCGCTGTCGAGTGCCTCCCCCCACCAGCTGCTCGCCGCGTCTGCATTTCGCCGTCCCGAATGCAGAGGCGGAGCTGCCGTCATGGGCCGTGCTGTCGAAGTCGATGACGCGTCCGGAGCGGAGCTTGATCTTGGCGAGGTCGTTGGCCCTGACCGCTTCCCGCGCAATGTCGCTGGAGTGGACAGAATTTCGACCCAGACCGTAGGCGACGACGTTCCCTCCCACGGCGAAGAAGAGAGCGAGGAGCGCAACCAGCATCGCCGGAGAGGGGCGCTTCAGCTTGATCTTCATGGCGTTTCCTCCTTGGTCGACACGGGCATTGCTGGCACTCCGTCTTAGCCGAAGACCCGGATGTAGCGCGGCACGGAGCGACCGCGCACGTAGGGATAGCCGTTCTGTTCAGGTACGACCGCCCAGAAGACAAATCTCGTAGTGAATGGAACTGGGGCGAAGGAGTAGCGCACCCGGAAGTGGCAGAGGGCGTCGGTCTTCGCTCGACGCACGGGAAACTTCCGGGTGGCCCCGGGAACGGTGCCTCGGACGACGACGACCCGCGTTGCGCAGGCCGGCCCCGCGATCTCGCCCGAGAAGTAGATCCGCTTATTCGGCTGGGTCCGATGGCGGCTGACGTGGAGCGTCGCGCGCGCCCGCATCTTCAGCGAGAGTTCGGTAGAGGTCTGGAACGCCCCGAAGCGGTACGCGAGGCGGAAGATGCGCGACGGGCCGCGACGCAGTTTGAACGACCAGCCGCCGCTCTCGTTGGTCGTCGTCGTGGCAATCAGGTGGAAGCGCCGGCCCGGCAGGTCGGTGTGGCCTTGCAGGCAGACCAGCGCGCCCGCGACCGCGTTGCCGGCGCTGTCGCGAACTCGGCCTCGGATCAGCGCTTTCCTGCGGAAGGCGAGCGTGCGCTGCTGGGCGCCGTTGCCGAAGCCGGCCGTGATCGTGGCCCCGCCGCCGACCTCAGAGCCGGGACAAAGGTTGTCGACCAGGACGTCGTGCGTCTCACAGTCCGCGTTGGAGGTCCCGGTCTGCGCGTAGTCGTAGACGCAGACGGTGATCGAGTTCGGCCCCTCCTGAAACGGGGCTTCGGCGGTTTCGAGCGTGTAGTCCTTGGCGAAGCTGGTCGGGCACGGCACCATCCGAGAGGTGAGATTGCCGGGGCGCGGATTGCAGGCGCCGACCAGGTCGTCGCCCCCTGCGGATTGGCCGTTGACCGTGATCTGCACCAGGCGGAGCCCGGCGCCCTGGTCGCTCGCGCTTACTCCGAGGGACTGCGGGCCCCGCAGCACCGCGCCGGAGAGGAGCGAGCCACTGAGGGAAAGCGTGGGTCCCACAACGTCGGTGAGTTGAAGGCGGACGTGCTTGATGTAGGTGTGCGCGCCAGCTGCGGCACCGACGCAGCGGTTCCCATCGTTGGGTTGGGTGCATTGCAGGCGAGCGACGAGGTATCGCCAGTTCCCTGCCGGGATCCCGGCGGTGTGGCCTTGGTCGTCGTTCTGGTTCTCGTAGGAGACGCCGGGGCCGCTGTCGGGGGAGACGGCGAGGAAGCCGTGATGCCCGTCCTGGGTCGCCAGGCGGCTGAAGGTCGATCCCCCGGTGATGTAGGTGCCGGCGGGCGCCTGCCACACCCATGCCCCGAAGGCGCCTCGCACCGTTCCGGTTTCTCCGGGGTTCAGGCCATGCCTGATCTGTAGGCCCGCCGCTCCGGGCGCGCAGTCGGCCTGCGGTTTGTAGTGGAAGGTCGAAGCCGCGAAGCCCGCGTCTGGAGCACCGGCTTCGACCCCGGGCGAGCATTGGGCGACGACGTAATTGCCCGCTCGGGCGGCTGGCACGGAGACGAGGCCGAAGAGAAGAAGTCCAGCGGCGATCGAGGTCAGCCAGTAAGGACATCTGGTCGTCATCATCGGTTCCTCCGGTGGATTCGCATCGCTGATCTCATGGGCTTGGACTGAACTGGCCGGCAGCAACCTGATCTGCGGTTGAGCTGGACGTGGACGCCGTTGAGCTCGATTCGCTCGTTTCGGTCGTGGAAGGTTCAGTTGGGAGCGATTCGAAGGGGGCCGCTTCTTCTTCCGCGCTCGCGTCGGGGATCGATTCGGGCAGGGCCGAGCGGACGGCCTTATTCGCTTTTCGTTGACGGCGCTCGGCGGAGGTCGTCGCGGCCGCGCCAGCGGTCGACCGGCGCTCGTCGCGTTCGCCCCTCGGCTGAGGTTCGGGCTCGCGATCCGCTGGCGCTGCCGGCCGCAGCTTTGGAATCAGAGGCGTAGCCGCCGGCGCCTTGGCGACGCGCTCTCGCTTGACCGGCGATTTCCCCGCCGGCTCACCCCTGCGGTCGAGAAAGCCGAGGCCTGGGCCGACGACACCCGTCGCCGCAAGGCACGCCGCTGCCGCGGTCGCGCATACGCCGGCCGCACGGCCTGCGGTCCCGCCAAGGACCGCCGTGGCCGACGGCTCAGCGTTGCCGCCGAGCGGCAGCCGACGGGCGAGATCCTGAGCTCGCGCCCACAAGTCGGTAGCCGTGCGTTCGACCATATCCATGGCGCCTTCGAGTCCGGCTGGCAATTGACGCCCCGATGAGCGTTCGACGGCGATCGAGACGTAGGCGGCCAGGCCGATCTCGATCACGAGGTCGTCGATGCTCTCGACGCCGAGGAGGTCTTTGAGTTGCTTGCGCGCCGCCTCGTGGAAGCGCTGCGCCCGGGATGGGTGCCAGCCGAGCTGGCGCGCCAAGTCGCGTACGCCCTTCTCCTCGAAGTAGGCGTAGGCGAGGAAGCGCTGTTGGTCTTCGGAGAGCTGCGCGACGGCCTCGTGCACCTTGCGAATCCGGTCCTCCTCGAGCGCCGTCATCTCCGGCGTTGGCGTCTCTTCGTCGGGCAGCACCTCCTCGGCTTTCTCGACCGAGACGAGGCCCGGGCGACGATGCTCTGCTTCGAGGAAGCTCTTGGTCCGCTTCCAGGCGCAGTCGATCAACCAGCCGCCTGGCCGCTCGATCTCGACGCCCTCCCTCAATTTGCGGCTGTATTCGACGGTCGCGATCGAGAAGAGGTCATCGCCGTGGTTCTCGATGAACTCCTCCGAGAAGCGTTTGCGTCGCAGGTATTTCAGGAAGCCGAGGCGCGCGGCCTGGAGCTGGGACTGAGACAGCTCACCGTTGACCTTGCTGCCGTACATCGCGCACTCCCACAAATCGCCGGTTACTTAAAGGTACCCGTCTCGATCACTCAGGTCGAGCTAATCGTGCTGATCCTTCTTGGCCCTTAGTCCAAAGCGACGAGGGAATGCATCGGGCAAGGCCGGAACCGATGCAGCAAGAGCTCCGGCTGGACAAGAGCAGTGGATGGACCACTGCTCTCTCAGCCCCCGGCTCAACGGTCGCCAACGACGGCACGCCGACCCCCGCTGTCTCGCTTCGCTTGCCCTCTTGTCCGTGGCCATCCCTGGCTGTTCGGCGGCAACGTCCGCGCCGTCGCAGGAGCCCTCCGCGCTGCTGAGTGGGCAGGTCGGGGTGGGCGTGCTACCGCCGGCACACCTTGCCCCAGCGGCCCGGCTCGCCCATCGCTTCGCATACGCCTACGCCCGAATTGCGTACCGCCGAGATCCCCCTCGCCTCCCTGGCGCGACGGCCAGCGTCGAGCGTCGCGTCGCCTTGGCCGCCTCGAGAGTTCCCAGCGGGCGACGTCGGCTTCGTCCTCACGCCGCGAACGTCGAGGTCGAGCTTCGCGGTCCGACGACCTTGCTCGGCGCCATCGAGATCGCGGACGGCGCCTCGCCTCATTTCTCAGTCGGTTTCGTAGTCAAACGCCGCCACCACGTATGGCGCGTAATCGCGATCTCGCCTCCCAGCTGAGTCGCGATGGCAACTGCTGGCCTTCAATCCCCGGTTCCCAAGCTGGCTCTCAGACTGCCAGCTAGCTTCCTCGGGGCGCTTATCCTGGGGCTCCTCTCCATCACGCTCGTCTTCGGTGCCGCGCCGCAGGGCTGCGGCGGCGGAGGCATAGGCGACCTCAGCAGCCAAGTCCCTCGTCGGCTCGCGCCGATCTACGTCGAGGCCACCTCGAGCTACCGGCTCGGCCCGAAGGGGCCAGCGATCCTCGCCTCGATCAACGAGGTCGAGACGGACTTCGGGCAGCTCAACACGGTCTCCTCGGCTGGGGCCGAAGGATGGATGCAGTTCATGCCCGAAACCTGGGCCGCCTACGGGGTCGACGCGAACAAGGACGGACGCAAGGACCCCTTTGACCCCGAAGACGCGATCTTCGCGGCCGCCAACTACCTCAAGACGAGCGGCGCTCCAGGCGACTGGCGAGAAGCGATCTTCGCCTACAACCACGCCGACTGGTATGTCGATGACGTCTTAAAGGGCGCCCAGCGCCTCGCCGGCGATGGCGACTCAGCCGTGGTTGTTGCCGACGCCACTGTCTGCGAAGCGGCGCCCGCAGGGCCTGCGGTCCAGAAGATGATCGCCGAGGCGGACCGCCTCGACGCCCTCCACCTTCCCTACGTCTACGGCGGCTCGCACGGCGAGTCACCGACCCCTGCGAACGGTCCCTTCGACTGTTCGAGCGCGGTCAGCCATCTGCTTCAGGTTGCCGGCTTCGGCAACCCGACGATGGACACGACTGCCCTGATTGGTTGGGGCGAGCCGGGGCCTGGGCGCTGGGTCACCATTCACGTCAAGCCGTACGGCTCGGACGCGCACACCTTCATTGAGTTTCACGGGGACGTCACCCGGTCGAGGCGGCGGTACTGGGGAACTTCATCGACGAACCAACCGGGCGGCGGTCCCGGTTGGATCCACGAAGACACGTTTTCCGCCAACTACATGGCCGGTTTCCAACCCCGACATCCACCAGGGCTCTGATCTCCTCTCACGGACCAAGAGAAGCTGGTCTGGCGCTGATTCCCTAGCACACGTTCATACCGACCAAGGCGCTTCGCGCTCTATCGGACTTGGTCGGCGCATAGTGGCGTCGCGTCGTCGCGATGTCTTTGTGTCGCAGGACCTCCGAGACAACATCGATTGGCGTCGGGTTTTTCTCGTCGTTTAAGGCGATGGTCGCCCAGGCTCGCCGAAAGCAATGGGGGGTAACCCGGGAAGTCATGCCGCCAACAGCGTCGACGCCAGGGCTCGCTTTCTTCAAGCCGACTCCTGCTCTAATGCCGTGCCACGTCGCGATCTTCGTAACCGTCGAGGGGCTGGTCTTCTTGCCGTTCCTCGTCATGAGGACGTAGGCGGTCTCAGGGTCACTGAGCGCGTTTCGCATCGAAGGGTTGTGTTCTGCCTTCGCAAGTTGCCAACGCCGATAGACCCGGAAGGCCCGGAGCAGGGGCGGAGCAAGGGGGAAGATGTCAACCTTGTCATTCTTGCCAACGACTTCCCACTCGCCGGCGTCGAGGTCGATATCGGGCCAGCGGGCGTCGGCATAGGTCTTGCGGCGGGACGGGGCATAGAAGAGCCAATGGGCCAGCAGTACTGCGCGCGGGGGTCCGTCCGTCTCGAGCAGCCGCTTGACCTCCTCCTTGTTCGGCGTGTAGCCGCGCCTGATGGTCACCTTCGGCGAGGACTCCAAAACGGTTGGGTCGATGTCGGGTAGTTCGTCGTCCGCCTGGAAGTGGTGGTAGAGGAACCGCAGCGCCGATAGGTAGCTCTTGCGGTAAGAAGCTGACCAGCCCGGTCCTTCTCGCCCATCGGGGTAACCGCGTGCCTTGCACCAATCGCACCGAAGGCGAGCAGGGTCAGGGGTCGCACCGCCCTGCTTCTCAAGGTGACCCATGAAAAGCCGGACCTGCTTCTTTTTGGCTCTGTAAAAGTCGGACCCGTGGACGCTTGCGAGGTATTGCGCGATGTGGACTAGGTGGTCCCGGTACCGCTCAAGCGTTGAACTTTTAACTCCGGCGTGGTTGCATTCAACTGCCTCACAGATCAGTTGCTCGTTGCTGAGTTCCATTCGTAGCTCCTCGGACTGATCGAGGAACCGGGCAGGCGCAGCGTCGAGCTCTGAAACCCTCTTCGCGATGGTGGCCACGAACTAAAGGTCCAATCTGGGCTCTGATTGCATCGGACTGCGCCATCTGTCCAGCTCCTCGAAATTTCTGAGCCCGGCGACCTTTCCCACTACAGAGCCAAATTCGCGACTGGTCTTGAACCAACCCACGGCTTTTGGCTCTACCAAAGGACTCGACATGGGCGCGGCTGGGTTCGAACCAGCGACCTCTCGCGTGTGAGGCGAGCGCTCTCCCACTGAGCTACGCGCCCGAAGGCCTTCCGATCATACGACGGGGGACGCCGTTGGCCGTCGCTGAGCGGGCCGGTCGAGCAGGGCGCGGCCGACGAAGGGGAAGGCCAGCGTCGAGATCATCGCGGCGCCCACCAGGCCGGCGGCGGTCGAGGTCCTCATGTGCCCGCCCTCGACCGCGAGCGTCGTGATCGCGACGACCAGCGGCAGCTCGGTCGCCGAGTAAAAGGCGAGCGCGGCCCGCTCGCGCGCGGTCAGCAGCCGGCGGTAGAGCAGCAGCGCGGGCGTGCCGCGCACGACGAGGAAGAGCACGAGAAAGAGCGCCAGCTTGAGCAGCGCGTCGACGGAGCCGAGCGCGTCGAGGTCGAAGTCGATTCCGCTGGTCACGAAGAAGAACGGCACGAAGAACCCGAAGCCGACGGCCGTCAGCTTCGACTCGAATACCGCCAGCTCGCGGCCCTCGAGGGCGAGGCGGACGATCATCCCGGCGACGAAGCCGCCGAGCAGCACGTCGAGGCCCAGCTCGCCCGCGAGGAGGACAAGCCCGAAGACGAGCACGACGGTGATCCGCACGGCCAGCTGGCTGCTCGTCTCGAAGGTGCGCTCGAGTGCCGGCCAGCCACGCCACCCCCACCGCATCGAAGCGAGCGCCAGGGTCAGCGCGAGGGCGACGAAGGCGACCAGGACCACGGCCTCGTGGAGCGGTTCGTGGGCGGAGAGGACGAGCGTGACGAGCAGGATCGGGCCGAGCTCGGCGGCGCCGCCCGCCGCGAGCAGGTAGGAGCCGAAGCGCGTCTTCAGCTCGCCGCTGTCGCGCAATATCGGGATCAGCGTGCCGATCGCCGTCGTCGCCATCGCCGAGCCGGTGAAGAGGAACGAGATGACGACGCCGGCCGCCGCGAGGGCGCCGCCGATCCCGTACGCGAGGGCCACCGAGAGCAGCCAGCCGAGCGCCCCCAGCCGCAGGGGGCGGCCCTTGATCCGCTCGAAGTCGATCTCATAACCGGCGAAGAAGAAGAGCATGCCGAGCCCGAGGTTCGCGAAGAAATCGATGAAGTCGTCGGTCCGGGCGAGGTCGAGCACCTCTGGCCCGATGACTATGCCGAGCAGCAGCTCGATCACGACGACGGGAGGCGCGAGGCGGCTCGGCAGGGCAGCCACCGTGATCGCGGCCAGGGCGGCGAT
Organism: Solirubrobacterales bacterium; assembly: GCA_035634215.1. Taxonomy (GTDB): domain Bacteria; phylum Actinomycetota; class Thermoleophilia; order Solirubrobacterales; family 70-9; genus VRUE01. The sequence continues at coordinate 9,694 of DASQDJ010000182.1, forward strand.
CGCGACGATCGCGAAGAACGACTCGGCGTCGACCTCGATCATTGGCGGCGATCCTACGTCCGTCCAGCCGACCGGTACCCCTGGAACCGGCGGGTACCGAGAACCAAGTAGTCGCCCGGCCCGAACAGGCAAAGCGAAATGGGAGGCGTCGCATGACTCTTGGCTATCGCAGGATCGAGACCACGCTCGCCGCATGCCTGGTCGGCCTCTGCCTCGCGCTGCCCGCCACGGCCGGCGCGGCGAGCAGCAAGTACCCGCCCGACCCGGCCGCCCGCGGCTTCAACGGCGGGCTTGCCGGCTGGACCGCATCGGCAAGCTTCGCCGGGACGTGCGCCGCGCCGTTGCTCTGTCCCTCGGCGACCAACACGTTCCAGCCCTCCGACGGCGCCGACGGGGGCGGTCACATCCGCTCCGCGTATCAGGGCGTCGCGGGGGTGACCGCGGTCGGTGGCACGACCACCGCTGTCTTTGCCAGCCCGCCCTTCACCTACAGCGGTGCCGCTGGGCAGCAGGCGACCGCGGTGGCGCTGACGATGGACCGACGCGCCAATGTCGACGAGCTGCTTGCGGTCGAAGGCAACAAGGCCACGTACTCCGTGCGCCTGGCCGACCTCGATGCGGGAGGCGAGTCGATTCCGCTGATCGAACCCGCGACCCTGGCGGGAGCGTCGTCTTGGCGCGGGGTCACTACGACGTCGGTCGATCCGCGCGACCTCATTCGCGGCCACGACTACCGGTTGTTGATCACCAGTGCCTACACGACCGGCACCGGGGTGCTGGTCGGCGGCAACGCCGACTACGACAACGTGGTGCTGGAGGCGACCCGCGATGGCGCCGGCGCCGGCAAAGGCAAAGCTGGTGATGGCAGCGACGGGGATGGCCTCGGCAGCGAGCGACTCGCTGCCCTGGTTCGCGCGGCCGCGCCGGGCACGGCGGTCGTCGCTGGGCGCGGCAAGGCGACGCGGCTGCTGGTCCGCGTCAAGTGCCCCCGCAAAGTCGGCCGGGCCTGCCGCATCGCCACGCAGGGACTGCTGCGCAAGCGCAAGCCCGCCACCGTTCGTCGCACCGTCAAGGTGCGGAAGGGCAAGGCGAAGCTCGTCGCGCTGAAGGTCAAGCCGAAGGCGCGGCGGCAGGTCGTCAAGCGGAAGCGGCTCCTGGTCCGCCACAAGGTCCGGGCCGGCAGGGCGACCGCCGTCGTGTACAAGACGCGCAAGCTGATCCGGCGCTGACCCCGGTCGCCAGCTACGATGGTCGCGGACCGTGCTAGGCGGGGAATCAGCGGTGCCATGTAACCCGCAATCCGCTCTAGCGGGGCCGAATCCCGTTCCGAGGGGCTGGCCGTCGGGGTCAGTGCGCCGCGGGCGGCGTTGACGGCCGGGTCCTGCGCGACGTAGGCACGTGAACCAGGTCAGGTCCGGAAGGAAGCAGCCTTAAGCGGAAGCCGCGGGTGCCGCAGGTGAGCCCGGCTCGAGCCAAACGCGACGGACACGCCCGGTGGCTTCGCTTCGAAGGCGGGGCGCACGGTCCGTTTTCAGTCGATCAGCCGCGCCTCCATGCGGTTGACGGCGATCCGCCACATCGTGAGCGCGAAGAGGACGAGCCCGGCGAAGCGCAACGCGTCGATCGGCTCGAAGCCGAAGGCGCCGCCGCGGACCAGTTCGACCAGCTGGTGGAGCGGGTTGAGTTGAGCCACCACCTGCACGCCCTGGGGCAGCTGGTCGATCGGGAAGAACGCCCCGGAGACGAGGAAGAGCGGCGTTACGAAGAGCGCCGTCACGTAGTTGAACTGGTCGATCTTGGCGACGATCGCCGCCATCGCGACGCCGAAGCCGGCGAAGCCGAGCGCGGTGACCAGACAGAAGAGCGGGACGAGCAACATGCCGGGTGCCGGGTCGAGCCCGAAGGCCATCGTGACCAGCAGTGGCACGCAGCCATAGACGCTGGCGCGGAGCCCGATCCACAGCATCTCGGCCGAGACCAGCTCCTCGACATCGACCGGCGCGGCGAGGATCGCGTCGTAGGTGTTCTGGAAGCGGTGCTTGACGAAGGTGCCGAACATCGCCGGCAGGGCGCTGGCGAAGATCACGGCGGTGGCGACCATTCCGGTGCCGACGAACTCCACGTAGGGCTGGCCGTCGACCTCGTCGACGAGCGTGGCCGAGAGCCCGAGCCCGAAGGCGAGCAGGTAGACGATCGGTTCCAGCACGCTGGAGAAGGTCGTCCCCTTCCAGTAGGTGCGAAAGTTGGCCAGCTCGCGGCTCATCACGCCGCCGATCGCCGCGGGTTCCAGTCGCCCCAGGCGATTGGAGGCAGCCATCACTCGGCCTCCTCTCCGGTCAGCAGCACGAAGACGTCCTCGAGCGAGGCCGCCCGCCGCACGGCGTCGTCGGGGATCACCCCGTCGTTGGCCCCCTCGGAGCCGACGATCGCGATCGCCGGACCGGCCGGGCGCACGCGCAGGCCGGCGGCCTCCGCTTCCAGGCGGGCCTCGGCGAGCCGGTCGGGCGGCGCGTAGATCTCCGCGGTCTCGCACCCGGCGTGCTGGGCGATCAGCTCCGCCGGCCTGCCCCGGCTGATGATCTTCCCCTTCGTCATCACCGCCACCTCGTCGGCGAGCCGCTCGGCCTCCTCGAGGTAGTGGGTCGACATCAGGATCGTCGTCCCGCGCGCTTTCAGGTCGCCGATCAGCGTCCACAGCTCGGTGCGGATCTGCGGGGCGAGACCGACGGTCGGCTCGTCGAGCAGGACCCGGCGCGGTTCGTGGACGATGCCGCGGGCGAGCAGCAGGCGCCGGCGCATCCCACCG
>DASQDJ010000183.1:0-2463 GCA_035634215.1 Solirubrobacterales bacterium
GAGTCGCCGCGCCGGATCGGCGACTCGCTGGCGGCGCTGGCGGCGATCGCCTCGGATCGCCCCGCGGCCGTCTGCCGCGAGCTCACGAAGATGCACGAGGAGGTCGCGCGCGGCTCGCTCGCCGAGCTGGCGCGGCGCTTCCGCGGCGACGTCAAGGGTGAGATCGTCCTCGTCATTGCCCCCGCCTCCTCCGACGAGCACGAGGAGGACGTCGGCTTCGCGGTCGACGCGCTGCGCCACCTCGTCCAGTCCGGCGCCCGGCCACGCGCCGCGGCCAGCGTCGTCGCCGCCCTGACGGGAACTCGGGCGAACGACCTGTATCGCGCCCTCACCGGGCGCGAGCCGCGCCGGTAGCGAAGCGCATCCGCAGCTTCATCGTCAGCGGCAGCCCAACGCTTAGCGCGGTGCCTGCCGCGGCGGCGAGCCGGGCGCCGCGGCGAGAGAGCCGGGCCGTGCGGTTGAGTGCGGCGGCGCCAGTCGCCGCGTGAGTCGCCATCAAGAGCGACGCGGTCGCGAGCCCAGGGTTGTACCGGTGCTCCCGCAGCGCCATCGCGGTGTGCATCAGCGCATTGCCCGCCTCGATCCAAAGGACGAAGGCGGTCGGGGCGGCGGAACGTCTCCATGTCGCGGCCGCCAGTGCCGCGCTTCCCCAGCCGAGCGTGACGTTGACGTGGAAGCCCTCGCGCTCGGTCAGCGGCCAGGTCGGTCGACCGCTGCCCAGCAACCGTTCGTTGCAGAAGGGGAGGAAGCCACCGGGCCTCACCCACTCCTCGGTCTGATGGGCGACCAGGATCGGGAAGGCCAGGGCGGCGACCCAGGCATCGTCTTCCCGCAGCCGCCGCTCGTTCGCCAACGCGGCGCACCAGGCGGGGCCGACCAGCCCGGCGGCCACCCAGGGCCAGCGACCATGGGTATCGACGGTCATGGCCGCGATTCTCCCTCTTGCGGTGCGTCGGGCTCCGATAGCTTCACGAAGCGGATGAGCCCGAACAGCTTCTACGTCACCACCCCGATCTACTACGTCAACGCCGAGCCGCACCTCGGCCATGCCTACGCGACGATGGCGGCCGACGTGCTGGCCCGTCACATGCGGCAGCGTGGCGAGGACGTCTTCTTCCTGACCGGCACCGACGAGCATGGCGAGCCGGTCGAGACCGCGGCCGAGCGCGAGGGCATCTCGCCGCAGGAGCTCGCCGACCGCAACGCGGCCAAGTTCGAGGCGCTGATGCCGATCGTCGACGCCACCAACGACTTCTTCATCCGCACGTCGGACCCGCGACACACGGAGAAGGTCGCCGAGATCATGCAGCGCGTCTACGACAACGGCTGGGTGACGAAGGGCGTCTACGAGGGCTGGTACTGCCCGCGTTGCGCCGACTTCAAGAAAGAGCGCGAGCTGGGCCCCGGCCAGACCTGCCCGATCCACGAGATCCCGCTGGAGCGCGAACGCGAGGAGAATTGGTTCTTCCGCCTCTCCGCCTTCCAGGAGCGGCTCGAAGCGCTCTACGCGGAGCGCCCCGACTTCGTCGTCCCCGACTTCCGGCGCAACGAGGCGGTCTCCTTCATCAAGGGCGGCCTCGACGACGTCTCGCTCTCGCGACCCAAGCTCAAGTGGGGGATGCGGCTGCCCTGGGACCCCGAGCAGCGCATGTACGTGTGGTTCGACGCGCTGCTCAACTACGTGACCGCACTCACATTCGCGCGCGAAGGGGAGGACCTGACCGAGCGCTTCTGGCCCGCGGACCTGCACACGATGGCCAAGGACATCCTCAAGTTCCACGCGGTGATCTGGCCGGCGCTGCTCTGGGCCGCCGACCTGGAGCCACCGAAGCGGATGGTGATCTACGGCTACCTCATGATGGGAGAGAAGAAGATGTCGAAGTCGCTCGGCAACGTTCTCGACCCCTTCGAGGTGATCGAGCGCTTCGGCGCCGACGCGCTGCGCTTCTACTGCTTCCGGGAGGTCAGCTTCGGCCAGGACGGCTCGATCTCCACCGCCGGCTTCGAGGCCCGCTACGAGACCGAGCTCGCCAACGACTTCGGCAATCTGGCGAGTCGCGTGCTGGCGATGGTCGAGCGCTACCGCGACGGCGTCGTGCCCGAGGCGCAGGTCGACGCGGTGCTGGCCGAGGACTTCGAAGGCGTGGTCGGGAGGTTCAGCGAGCTGCTCGACCGCGCCGAGCTGACCGAGGCGCTCGAGCAAGCCTGGAAGCTGGTGCGGCGGCTCAATCGCTACGTCGAGGAGACGCGGCCCTGGGAGCTCGCCAAGGACGAGGCCGACCCCGAGCGGCTCGACGAGGTCCTCTACAACCTCGCCGAGGGCCTGCGCGTGACGACGCTCCTCCTAGTCCCCTATCTGCCGCGGACGAGCGACCAACTGCTCGACGCCCTCGCCGAGGGCTCGCGCGCGCTCGGCGAGCTGGGCTCGCGGCCCGGCGGCCAGCGGGTCGAGCGCGTCCCGCC
>DASQDJ010000184.1:0-3874 GCA_035634215.1 Solirubrobacterales bacterium
CGTCTCGTCGAGGCTCTCCCGGCTACCCAGCGCCTCCAGCTCGCCGACGACCTGTCCCAGCGGCGCGCCGCCGCGCAGTGAGAGCGGCACCGCTTCCCCGAGCCCTTCCAAGCCGTCCTCGTTGCGCAGGCGCAGCAGCGCCATCTCGCGCCGTCCCAACGTGCCGCGCGCCGTCACGTAGGGCTCCCGAAAGGGCAGTGCGTAAGGGACGACCTCCAGCGACGCGAGCTTCACGCGCAAAGCTTCTCACCGCCGGCTTAGGCTGCGAGCAACAGACCCGCCGAGACCAGCAGGCTGAAGGCGCCGAGAACGGCTCCGGTCGCGGCGAGGGCGCCGTTCAGCGAGGGGCCGTCGGTGCGGTTGCTGACGGTGCGCAGCGGCGGGACCGCCAGCGGCAGCGCCACCAGGCCGATCAGCGGCAGCATGCTGCCTTCGCCGGCCAGCAGGGCGACCGGCAGGACGGCGAAGGCGCCTAGCACGAGCAGCCGGTAAAGGGTCACGGCGCTCTCGCGCCCGATCCGCACCGCCAGCGTCGTCTTGCCCGCCCGGCGGTCGGTCTCCCTGTCGCGAACGTTGTTGACGACGAGGATCGCCGTCGCCAGGAAGCCGATCGAGATCGAGAGGCCGAGCGGCAGCGCGTCGAGCTCCTCCACCTGCACGTAATAGGAGCCGTTGACGGCGACCAGGCCGAAGAAGAGGAAGACGAAGACCTCGCCGAGGCCCGCGTACCCGTAGGGGCGGGGCCCGCCCGTGTAGAGGACGCCGGCGGCGATCGAGACGGCGCCGATCAGCAGGATCACCGGCCCGGCCAGCGCTGCCAGGTAGAGGCCGCAGGCGACCGCGATCGCGAAGGCGACGTAGGTCGCGACCAGCACCCGGCGCGGCGCCACCAGCCCGGCCGAGGTGACCCGAACCGGGCCGAGCCGGTCCGCCGTGTCTGCGCCCCGCTTGGCGTCCGAGTAGTCGTTGGCGAGGTTGGTGCCGATCTGGATGAAGATCGAGCCGACCAGCGCCGCGAGGAAGCCGCCGACCCGCGGCAGCTCGCCGACCCGTTCGACCGCCGCCGCCGTGCCGACCAGCACCGGCGCGATCGCCGCCGGCAGCGTCCGCGGACGCGCCGCCATCAACCAGATCCTCATCGTCCGCCGCCTCCTTCGCTTCGCGTCACGGACGCCTGGGGAACTTGGAGAAGTCCGGGCGGCGCTTCTCCTTGAACGACTCGCGGCCCTCGCGCGCCTCGTCGGACCCGTAGAAGAGGAGGTTGGCGTCGTGGGCGAGCTGCTGGATCCCGGCGTAGCCGTCCTCGTGGGCGTTGAAGCTGGCCTTGACGAGGCGCAGCGCGAAGGGGGAGAGGGCGAGCATCTCGCGGCACCAGGCGACCGTCTCGCGCTCCAGGTCCTCGAGCGGCACGACGGCGTTGACGAGACCCATCTCGCGTGCCTCCTCGGCGTCGTACTGGCGACAGAGCATCCAGAACTCCTTCGCCTTCTTCGTCCCGACCAGGTCGCGCAGCAGCGAGGCGCCGAAGCCGCCGTCCCAGGAGCCGACCTTCGGCCCCGTCTGCCCGAAGCGCGCGTTGTCGGCGGCGATCGTCATGTCGCAGCAGACGTGCAGCACGTGGCCGCCGCCGACCGCCCAGCCGGCGACCATCGCCACGACCGGCTTCGGCAGGCGGCGCATCTGCACCTGCAGGTCGGTGACGTGGAAGCGCCCCAGGGAGGCGCCCTCCTCGACGTAGCCCGTGTCGCCGCGCACCGTCTGGTCGCCGCCCGAGCAGAAGGCCTTCGGTCCCTCGCCGGTGAGGACGATCACCCCGACCTCGGTGTCCTCGCGCGCCGCCTCCAGCGCCGTCGAGATCTCGATCAGCGTCTGCGGGCGGAAGGCGTTGAGGACCCGCGGCCGGTCGATCGTGATCTTGGCGATCCCGTCGGCCTTCTCGTAGCGGATGTCCTCGTAATCGCCGGCGCTCTGCCACTCGATCGGGGCGTAGAGGGCGTCCTCGGGCGGGGCGTCCTTATGGCGCAGCGGCATATCGGCAACGATATCCCGGCGCCGATGAAGCTCGACGACTGGCTCGACCAGAGATCCCGGACCTGTCCCGACCGCATCGCCCTCGTCGCCGACGGCTCCGAGGTCACCTACGCCGAGCTCGAGGCCGAGGCGAGCTGGGTGGCGCGCCGGCTGGAGGCGCATGGCGTGCGGCGCGGCTCGGTCGCGGCGCTGACCATGCACCCGCACCGCGAGCAGGTCGTGCTGATGCACGCGCTGATGAAGGTCGGCGCGGTCCTGCTGCCGCTCGGCCCGCGGCTCACCGCCGCAGAGCGGGCGGCGGTCATCGCCGCCGAGCAGCCCGACGTCTTCTTCGACGACCCGGGCGAGCTGACCCAGACCGAGGCAGACCTGCCGCTGCTCGGCGAGCACGACATGGACGCCCCCTGCTGCCGCATCCTGACCAGCGGCTCGAGCGGCGCGCCGAAGGCGGTCGAGCTGACCTACGGCAACTTCCTCTGGAGCGCGGTCGGCTCCGCCTTCAACATCGGCGTCGAGCCGGAGGACCGCTGGCTCTGCTGCCTGCCGCTCAGCCATATCGGCGGGCTCGGCATCTTCATGCGCTCGGTCATCTACGGGACGACCGCCGTCCTCCACGACGGCTTCGACGTGGACCGGGTCGCCGCCGCCGTGGAGCGGGACGGGATCACGGTCGTCTCGCTGGTGACGACGATGCTGACGCGGCTGCTCGAGGCGGGCGCTGACCTCTCCGGGCCGCGAGCGATCCTGGTCGGCGGCGGCCCGGTCTCCAAGGAGCCGCTCGAGGAGGCGATCGGGCGCGGCGCGGCGGTCGTCCAGACGTACGGCCTCACCGAGGCCTGCTCGCAGGTGACGACGCTGACGCCCGCCGACGCGCGGCGCAAGCTCGGCTCCGCCGGCCGGCCGCTGGTCACCACCCACCTGCGGATCCAGGACGGCGAGATCCTCGTCCAGGGCCCGACGGTGGCCCCCGGCTGCGTCGACGCTGACGGCTGGCTGCACACCGGCGACCTCGGTCGCATCGACGAGGAGGGCTTCCTCTATGTCGAGGACCGGATCGACGACATGATCGTCAGCGGCGGGGAGAACGTCGTCCCGGCCGAAGTCGAGCAGGTGCTGCTGCGCCATCCCGCGGTCGCCGATGCCGCCGTCGTCGGCCGCGAGGACCCCGAGTGGCAGCAGGCGGTCACCGCCGTCGTCGTCCTCGCCGACGGCTCCGAGGTCACGCCCGACGAGCTGCGCCGCCACTGCGCCGACGAGCTGGCCGGCTTCAAGGTGCCGAAGCGGGTCGAGCTGGCGGCGGCGCTGCCGCGGACGCCGTCGGGCAAGCTGCTGAGGCGAGCCCTCCGCTGAGGGCGGCTCACCCGTTAGCCTGCCGGCCATGAAAACCGACGACATCTTCTACGACTCCGACGCCGATCTCTCGAAGCTGGAGGGCAAGACCGTCGCCGTGCTCGGCTACGGCTCCCAGGGCCACGCCCACGCCCTCAACCTCAAGGACTCGGGGGTCGAGGTGGTCGTCGGGCTTCGCTCCGGCTCTTCCAGTCGCGCCCAGGCCGAAGAGGCCGGCTTCGAGGTGCTGGACGTCGCCGAAGCGGCCAGCCGCGGCGACATCGTGATGGTGCTGCTGCCCGACGAGAAGCAGGCCGAGGTCTGGGAGGCGGAGATCGCCGACGGCATCGCGCCCGGCAACCTCCTGATGTTCGCCCACGGGTTCTCGATCCACTTCGGGCAGATCGACCCGGGCCCCGAGGTCGACGTGGGGATGGCGGCGCCGAAGGGGCCGGGCCATCTGGTGCGGCGCCAGTACGTGGACGGAAACGGCGTGCCGGGTCTCGTGGCGGTG
>DASQDJ010000185.1:0-13949 GCA_035634215.1 Solirubrobacterales bacterium
GATGCGGGGTGGCAAGAAGGGCCTCGTCGTCAACTCGACCAACCTCTGCGCGAGACGCAACCGCGCCAGGGCCGTGCTGGGGGCCCAGAGCGGCAAGCGGCTCAAGCTGCGGCCGGTGGTGAGGCCGAGCGGGTGCAAAGGACGCGCCAAGGGAGCCAAGGGCGGCAAAGGGCGGGGGTAGGCGCGCGCGCTTTAGCACGCGCTCAGAGGCCTCTTGCCCGCAGTGCAGGGCCTTCCGGAGCCTTAACCGAGAACTAAACGTTTCTGCTGGACCCGGCGCCCGAGTCGGCGTATTCCCTTCTCTGGAACAGTAACCATGGAAGGGAGCATCATGAGCAGCAAGCTTAAGGTCCTAGGTTCGGGTCTCTTGGCCGTTTTGGCGACGAGCGCGTTTGCGGCGCTGAACGCTTCGGCGACGACCCCGGCCAACAGTCACTTCGTAGCTAATCCCCCGACGCATACCCTCAACATCGTAGGTACAGAGCAATTCCAGCCCGGTGATCCAAGTAAAACCCACCATGTCAGCATATATCGACAGAACGCGGACACAACGACAGTTTCTGGAAGCGAACCGTTGAAGTGCACACATGTGCATTATCACGGTCGACTGACGGGATCCGCGGCCACAACAACCCAGGCAATCCAAGTGAGGCCTCAATACACAGGCTGCTCGACAGGCGGTTTCGGTCCTCACAACATGGCTATTCACGTCCCGGAAAGCTGTGGGACAAATGTGTACGAATTCACAAGCGGCGCACCCGGGACAATCCATATCAACTGCCCAATAACCATTACACATCCGAACTGCACTATGCGAATCCCGGTGCAGACAGTAAGCGGCGACAGCTACACAAATGTCGTTGAAGGCGGCGTCGAGAAAATCACAGCTCATACAAAAATCGATCACATCACATGGCACTTCGAGGCCGGTATCTGCGTTTTCCTCGGCACAAGCCATAGATTCGAGATGGTCGGCTCTGTCACATTCGAAGGCCGTGACGCAGCAGGCAACCCCGTAAACATCAGACATACATAAATAAATAATCACTAGCAACGCGGGCCTGGGAGACGCGCTAGGCGGCCCTGGCCGTCGATACGCCGCAAATCGCGGCTTTGTAGGCAGTTGGCGTCCTCGCGGCTTGGCATCATCGCCGGGCCGTGAGCGCGCCGACCGCCGTCCATCTCCATGCCCACAGCGAGTACTCGCTGCTCGACGGGGCCTGCAAGATCGACGCGATGGCTGCGAGAGCTGCGGAGTTGGGCCAGCCGGCGCTCGGGTTGACCGATCACGGCGTGATGAACGGCGCCGTCGACCTCTACAAGGCCTGCGCTAAGCACGGGATCAAGCCGATCATCGGGCTCGAGGCCTACCTGGTCGACGACGTCGCGGCGATCAAGGAGAAGCCCAAATACGAGCGCAACCACCTGACGCTGCTCGCCGAGAACGACGCCGGCTTCTCGAACCTCGTCAAGCTGACCTCGGCGGGCTTCCTCGAAGGCTTCTCGCGCGGCAAGGCGAACGTCGACATGGACCTGCTCGCCGCGCACTCGGAGGGTGTGATCGCCCTCACCGGCTGCCTGCAGTCGCGCTTCTGCCGCCGGCTCGTCGAGGAGCGACCCGACGACGCGCGCGCCCACCTCGACGACCTGATCCAGGCCTTCGGCCCCGAGCAGGTCTACTTCGAGGTGCAGAAGAACGGGCTCGACGAGCAGGAGAAGGCCAACGAGGGCATCGTCCGCTACGCGCGCGAGCTGGGCCGGCCGCTGGTGGGCACCGCCGACGTCCACTACCTGCGCCGCGAGGACTTCGACAACCACGCCGCGCTGCTCTGCGTGCAGACCAAGTCGACGCTGGAGGCGCCGAAGCTCAGCTTCGACACGAACGAGTTCTACTTGAAGAGCTCCGACGAGATGGCCGAGTCGTTCGGCGAGTGGCCGGAGGCGGTGGCCAGCACGGTCGAGATCGCCGAGCGGTGCGAAATCGAGATCGAGCTGGGCAAGCTGCTGCTGCCGCGCTACCCGACGCCCGACGGCTCCGAGCCGGAGGACATGCTGCGCCGCATCGCCGCCGAGGGCCTGCGTGCCCGCTACGGCGACCCGCCGCCGGCCGAGGCGGTCGAGCGGCTGGCGTTCGAGCTCGGCGTGATCGAGGAGATGGGCTTCTCCTCCTACTTCCTGATCGTCTGGGACTTCATCCGCTACGCCAAGGAGAACGGGATCGCTGTCGGCCCCGGCCGCGGCTCGGCCGCCGGCTCGATCGTCTCCTACTCGCTGAACATCACCGACCTCGACCCGCTCGCCAACGACCTCCTCTTCGAGCGCTTCCTCAACCCGGGCCGCAAATCGATGCCCGACATCGACATCGACTTCTCGGTGCGCGGACGCGAGCGGGTGATCCGCTACGTCGGCGAGAAATACGGTCGCGAGTCGGTCGCCCAGATCGTCACGTTCGGCAAGATGGCGCCCCGCGCCGCCACCCGCGACGCGGCTCGCGTGCTCGGCTACGACTACGGCACGGGCGATCGCCTCGCCAAGCAGATCCCCGAGCCGATCCTCGGTCGCAATCCCTCCTTCGACGAATGCCTGAAGCCCGGCCAGGAGCTGAAAGCGACCTACGACGCCGAGCCGGACGCGAAGAAGATCCTCGACGTCGCACGCGGCCTCGAGGGGATCATCCGTAACAACTCGATCCACGCCGCCGCCGTCGTGATCGCCGACCGGCCATTGCAGGAGATCGTGCCGCTGCAGCTCGCCGAGGATCGCAGCGCCTCGGGCAACGGCAATGGCGGCGGGACCAAGGGCGAGCGGCAGTACAAGGTCGTCACCCAGTACTCGATGGGCCCGATCGAGGAGATCGGCCTGCTGAAGATGGACTTCCTCGGCTTGCGCAACCTCGACGTGATCGAGGACGCAGTCGAGATCGTCCGCCGCTCGCGCGGGATCGAGCTCGACATCGCCGAGATCCCGATGGACGACGCCAAGACCTTCGAGATGCTCTCGCGCGGCGACGGCACCGGCGTCTTCCAGCTCGAGTCCGACGGCATGCGCGACGCGATGAAGAAGGTGCAGCCGACCGAGTTCGACGACATCGTCGCGCTCGTCTCGCTGTACCGACCTGGCGCGATGAAGTACATCCCCGACTACGCGAAGGGGAAGCGCAACCCCGCTTCCGTCACGTACCCCGACGACCGCCTGCGACCGATCACCGAGCCGACCTACGGCTGCGTCCTCTACCAGGAGCAGTTGATGGAGATCGCCAAGCGGATGGCCGGCTTCAGCCCAGCCGAGGCCGACGACCTGCGCAAGGCGATCGGCAAGAAGAAGCGCGACCTGATGGCGACGATGAAGGCCAAGTTCCTGGAGGGGATGGCTGCCTCGGGCACGGCTGCCAGGGTCGCCAAAGACATGTGGTCGCTGATGGAGGCCGCGGCCGACTACTCCTTCAACAAGTCCCACGCCGCCTGCTACGCGCTGATCGCCTACCGCACCGCCTATCTGAAGGCGAACTACCCGGCCGAGTACATGGCGGCGGTCATTTCCTCAGTGATGAACACCAAAGACAAGGTGCCCTTCTTCGTCAACCGCTGCGAGGAGATGGGGATCGAGGTCCTGCCCCCCGACGTGAACTCCTCCGGGCACGACTTCGTGGTCTCCGAGAGTGCCATCCGTTTCGGCCTCGACGCGGTCAAGAACGTCGGCCACGCCGCCGTGGAGGCGATCCTGCGGGCGCGGGAGGACGCGCCGATCGCTTCGATTTGGGACTTCTGCGAGCGCGTCGACGCGCGGGCGGTGAACAAGCGAGCGATCGAATGCCTGATCAAGTGCGGGGCGCTCGATTCGACCGGCGCGACCCGCAAGGGCATGCTGGAGGCGCTGCCGGCGGCGCAGGCCGCTGGCCAGAAGGCGCAGGAGGACGCACAGCTCGGGCAGGGCTCGATCTTCGACTTCGGCGACGGGGGCGGGGAGGGGGCGACCTCCACCTCGCAGCACCGCCCGCCGCTCTCGGCGGCGGAGTTCGACCAGCGCGAGTTGCTGGCGATGGAGAAGGAGACGCTCGGCACCTACCTCTCCTCGCACCCGCTGACGGAGGTGCGCGACGCTTTGCGCGCCCGCGTCGACTGCTCGCTTGCCGAGCTCGCCAACAAGCCGGACGGCGCCTGGGTCAGCGTCGGCGGGATCGTCGCCGAGTGCAAGAAGATCCGCACCCAGAGCGGCAACCAGATGATGTTCGCGACGCTCGACGACGTCGAGGGCCAGGTCGAGATGCTGGTCTTCAAGGCCGATCAGGCCGAGAGCGCCACCGCGATCGAGCCGGACGCCGTCGTCCTGGTCCGCGGTCGCATCGACCACAAGGAGAAAGGCGAGACGAAGCTCGTCGTTCAGGAGGCACAGCGCTTCGAGCCCGACGGCGAGGAGATCGCCGTGGCCAGCGCCGCGGCGCGCAGGCCCTCCGAGCCAGTGCGGCTGAGGATCGACGCCGCCCACCACAGCGATCCCGACGCACTCGTCGAGGAGCTGCGGACGCTCTTCGAGCATCACAAGGGCGAGGCGCCCGTCCACCTCGCGATCGCCGACGGCAACGGGGGCTACGAGCTCAAGCTGGGCGACGAGTTCCGGGTTCGTCGCTCCGGCAAGCTGCTGAGCGAGCTGGACCACCTGCTCGGCGTGGAGCCGCTGGCGGCCTAGACCCGCCCTCCACGCTCCCTAGACTTTGCTCATGCCGGCTACGCAGCCGAAGACGGGGGAGTGCCGGATGTGCCGCTCCTTCTGCGACAAGATGGTCGAGCCGCGCGGCTGCGTCGAGATGGGCTGCCGCTTCCTCTACAGCTACGTCGACGGGCTCACCGGCACGCAGTACGTGGGGTGCATGCAGGAAGTCTTCGGCGCGAAGGTCGAGCTCGACGCGGTCCTGCAGCCCGGCGGCTTCGGCGGGGTGAAGATGACCGGTGGGGCTCTGCCGCACTGTCCGTTCTCGGTCGAGCAGGCCTACGACGGCATCGGCGGCGAGTACGACTGCGTCAACCGGCGTTTCTACGACTGCACCGACGGTGGGCCCGAGGGCCTGCGCGCGTTCGACCTGCGCGACATCTAGGCATACGACGACACGTTTCGGTGTAGGATTCAACGATGAGCGATTCCGCAGGGGTGGCAGACGCTGAGCAGCTCGTGAACGAGGTCGCCGGCAACGGCGGCGGGGCGGAGGGCCCCAGGTTCACGCTCGAGCTGAACCAGGACCAGAAGGACATCAAGGAGTGGGTGCACGGCTTCGCCGAGGGCGTCGTGCGGCCCGCCGCCGAGGAGTGGGACGAGCGCGAGGAAACGCCGTGGCCCGTCATCCAGGAGGCGGCAAAGATCGGCCTCTACAGCTTCGAAGCGCTCGGCCAGTTCTGGGCCGACGAGACCGGCCTGACCCTGCCGATCGCCAACGAGGAGCTCTTCTGGGGCGACGCCGGGATCGGCATGGCGATCATGGGCACCTCGCTGGCCGTCGCCGCGATCTTCGGGCAGGGGACCCCCGAGCAGATGGGCGAGTGGATCCCGCAGTGCTTCGGCGACGCCGACGACCCCAAGGTCGGCGCCTTCTGCGCCTCGGAGCCCGACGCCGGCTCCGACGTGTCGGCGATCCGCACCACCGCCAAGTACGACGAGGCCAAGGACGAATGGGTCCTGAACGGGCAGAAGGCCTGGGCGACCAACGGCGGCATCGCCAACGTCCACGTCGTGATCGCCTCGGTCGACCGCGAGCTCGGCTCCCGCGGCCACGCGGCCTTCGTCATACCGCCCGGCACGAAGGGCTGCGAGCAGGGAGCCAAGGTCAAGAAGCACGGCCTGCGCGCCTCCCACACCGCCGACGTCCACCTCGACGACTGCCGCGTCCCCGGCGCTTGCCTGCTGGGCGGCAAAGAGAAGCTCGACGAACGGCTCGCCCGGGTCCGCGAAGGCAAGCGCTCCAAGTCGCAGGCGGCGATGCAGACCTTCGAGGCGAGCCGACCGACCGTCGGCGCGCAGGCGCTCGGCATCGCCCGGGCCGCCTACGAGTACTCGCTCGAGTACGCCAAAGAGCGTCGTCAGTTCGGCAAGGCGATCATCGAGAACCAGGCGATCGCCTTCGCCCTCGCCGACATGAAGATGGAGATCGACGCGGCCCGGCTGCTCGTCTGGCGCGCGGCCTGGATGGGCCGCAACGGCCACAAATTCGAGAACGCCGAGGGCTCGATGTCGAAGCTGAAGGCCGGCGAGGTCGCCGTCTGGGCAACCGAGCGCGCGATCCAGATCCTCGGTGGCAACGGCTACACCCGCGAGTACCCGGTCGAGCGGATGCACCGCGACGCCAAGATCTACACGATCTTCGAGGGCACCTCCGAGATCCAGCGCCTCGTCATCTCGCGCGCGATCTCAGGCGTTCACATCAAATAGAAGTTGCGGGTGCGCCCCATTGGCGCGTTTGTGTCGCTATGCGGAACAAAGGCGCCAGGGTCTATCTGGCGCGTTGCTTGAGCCCCGCAGCGCGCAGCCGCTTCGCCGCCTGAACTTCTTTCTTGTCCGGCCCCTTCTTCTCAGGCCCCGGCGTCTCGAGCGTCGCCGGCAGCCCCTCGAAGCGGGGCTCTGAGAGGAAGGCGGCGAGGCCCTTCTTGCCCATCTCGCCGCTGCCGACGTTGGCGTGGCGGTCGCGGCAGGAGCCAAGGGGGGCGGCCGCATCGTTGACGTGGACGCAGCGCAGGCGGTCGAGGCCGACCTTCTCGTCGGCCTCGTCGAGGACCGAGGAGAGGTGGTCGGCGTCCGTGACGTCGAAGCCCTGGACGAAGAGGTGGCAAGAGTCGAGGCAGAGCCCTAGCCGCTCGCC
Organism: Solirubrobacterales bacterium; assembly: GCA_035634215.1. Lineage (GTDB taxonomy): Bacteria > Actinomycetota > Thermoleophilia > Solirubrobacterales > 70-9 > VRUE01. The sequence goes on from DASQDJ010000185.1 coordinate 6,845, forward strand.
GGCCCCAGCGAGCTCGATCAGACGCGCCGTCTCGTCGAAGTCGCGCCCCAGCAGCCCTTTGTGGCCGGCGGTCTGCTCCAGCAGGAGGGGGCAGGCCTCGGTCTCGTCCAGCGCCGCGGCGATCACTTTCGCGGCCCGCTTCATCGACGGCCCGTGCGGCTCGCCTTTCTGCGCGCCCGGGTGGAGCACCACGCCGGCCGCTCCGATCCCGTCGCCGATCCGCAGCGCATGGGCCAGCGACTCCAGCGACTTCTTCCGCAGCTCCGCGTCTTTCGTCGCGCAGTTGATCAGGTAGACGGCGTGGATCACGACCGCTTCGACCGGCGAATCGTCCATCGCCTCGCGGAACTCGGCGAAGTCGTCGGGCCCGTAGCGGGTCGGGCGCCACATCCGCGGGCTCTGGTTGAAGATCTGGATCGACTCGCAGCCGCGCTCGGCGCCGCGCGCGATCGCGTTCGCCAGTCCGCCCGAGGTGGAAACATGCGCGCCGATCAGCATCGTGTCCGCCGACTCTCCTATCCGACTGAGGTTCGCCCCGTCGCCGACCGGCGTGCTGCACATCGGCGGCGCGAGGACGGCACTCTACAACTGGCTCGCCGCGCGGCGAGCGAACGGCGCGCTGGTCCTGCGGATCGAGGACACCGACCGCGAGCGCTCCACCGCCGAGAACGTCGAGCAGATCCTCGACGCGCTGCGCTGGCTCGAGCTGGACTGGGACGAAGGGCCGATCTCCCAGGCCGGCCGCGCCGAGCGCCATGAAGCGGCCCTGCGAGGCTTGCTCGACTCCGGCGCCGCCTACCGCGACACGGCGACGGCCAAGGACGTCGAGGCGTGGAAGGCCGAGCACGGCGCCGATCGCGGCTACCGGGGCACGCCCAGCGACGAGCCGGGCGCCGCGGTCAGGCTGCGCGTCCCCGACGAGGGCGAGACGGTTGTCGAGGACCTGATCCACGGTCCCGTCGCCTTCCCCAACCGCAGCTACGACGACTTCGTGATCGCCCGCGGCGACGGCTCGGTGCTTTACAACTTCGCGGTCGCGGTCGACGACGCCGAGATGGGGATCACCGACGTCGTCCGCGGCGACGACCATCTCTCCAACACGCCCAAGCAGCTGCTCGTCCTGCGCGCCCTCGGCCACGAGCCGCCGCGCTACGGGCACCTTCCGCTCCTGCACGGCCCCGACGGCCGCAAGCTCTCCAAGCGCCATGGCGCCGCGTCGGTGCAGGAGCTCCGCGAGGCCGGCTACCTGCCTGCCGCGGTCCGCAACTACCTGGCCCTGCTCGGCTGGGGCGCCGACGACGACGCGACGCTGATCCCCACCGAGGAGCTGGTCGAGCGCTTCCGGGTCGATGACGTCGGCAAGGCGGCCGCCGTCTTCGACGAGAAGAAGCTGCGCTGGATGAACGGCCGCTACATGCGGGAGCTGCCGCTCGACGAGTACACGGCAGCCGTCGCCCGCCAGCTCGGCCGCGAGCCGGACGAGCGGCTGCGCGCCGCCTGCGAGATCGCCCAGGAGAAAGCGCAGACGCTGGCCGAGGTCTGGCCGCTGATTCGCTTCCTCTTCGAGCCGCCGGTCGATGACGAGAAGGCGTGGCGCAAGGTGATGAAGGACGGCGCCGCCGAGCTGCTTGGCGAGGCCCGCGGCGCTCTGGCGGCCGCCGAGAGCTTCGATCCCGGCACCCTCGAGACGGCCCTCTCGCCGCTGCCCGAGCGGCTTGGCGTCAAGCCTGGCAAGGTCTACCAGCCGATCCGGGTCGCGATCACGGGGACCACCGTCTCGCCGGGGATATTCGAGTCGCTCGCCGTGCTCGGGCGTGAGGAGTCGCTGCGGCGGATAGACGCCGCTCTCGTGCGCCTCCGCGCATAAAGACACCTAAAAGTGAGGACGTGCAGGCTAAACCGTGCGTCCTCTCCTGCCGATGACGTGGGCGAAGCGAGACGCCAATGTCTTCGACCAAGCCAAACGGAAAGGTGCCCAGGGCGGACGCCGCGCACAGCAAAGCGGGCGGCACGCCCGCGGCGCCGGGCGCCCGCCTTGCCGCCGCCTTCGAGGCGGTCGAGAAGTTCCCGGCGCTGATCGAGTCACGGGCCCGGGTGATGAAGGCGGCGACCGCCGAGACCGCCCGCGTCGGCGAGATCGTGGAGGCGGTCGAGGCCGACGTCGCGCTGACGATTGCCGTGCTGCGCTTCGCCAACCGCGCCGGCGGCCGCACCGACATCGCCGGCATCCCCGCCGCCGTCGACACGTTGAAGCCCTCCGGCGTGCTGGCGCTCGCCGGGACCGCGCCGGTCTTCGACTTCTTCGAGCCGAACGGCAGCTGGGAACTGCGCCCCGAGCAGTTCCGCGTCCACGCGCTCGCCACCCAGCAGGCCGCGGAGCGAATCGGCCGCGTCATCGGCTGGCCAGAACGCGACGAGCTCGTCGTCGCCGCGCTCCTCCACGACATCGGTCGCCTCGTGGTCTCCAAGCTCCATCCGGGCCGGCGCAGCTACGTCGACGCTACCTCCCTGAGCCCCGAGCAGCGGCTGCGCGAGGAACGCGATCAGCTCGGCATCGACCACGCTCTGGTCGGTGGCGTCCTCGCCCGGCGTTGGAACCTGCCGCAGCGGATCGCGGTCGCGATCGAGCGCCACCACTCCGAGGACGCCGACGGCCTCGCCGCGATCGTCTCGACGGCGGACATGGTCGCCCACTACTCGCAGGGCGAGGCGGTGGCTCCGGAGCGGCTGCGGGCGATGGCGAAGCGCAGCGGCCTCGGCATCGAGCCGCTGCGCGAGCTGCTCTACGAGCTTCCCTACTCCCGGCGGGACACCCAGCGGGTTCGCGAGCCCTGCCCGCTCTCTGCCCGCGAGCTCGACGTGCTGCGCTACCTCTCCGAGGGCATGGTCTACAAGCAGATCGCCGGGGAGATGCACCTCTCGGTCTCGACGATCCGCACCCACCTGCACAACGTCTACGGCAAGATCGGCGCCGTCGACCGCGCCCAGGCGGTGCTCACGGCGCGCGACCGCGGCTGGATCTAGGCGAGGCATAATCCGCCACCTCCTCCGCTTCGCGTCCGGGGGCGGCGGCAATCGCCATATCGGCGCCGCTCGCGAGGAATCAGATCGTGACGCTCGCTAATCGTCTACTCGATGAGTGACTCCCGGAGCGCGATCGCGACGGCGTGGGTGCGGTTCTTGGCGCCGAGCCGCGAGAGCGCCTTCTTGAGGTGCGTCTTCACCGTTTCCTCGCTGACCCCCAGGTCGCGGGCCGCGAATGCGGTCGAGTGACCGTCGGCGAGCAGCTGCAGGATCTGGCGCTGGCGCCGGGTCAGCTTGCCGCGGCCGCCGCGCGGCGGGATCGCCGGGTCGACGAAGCGCTCGTGGGCGAGCGCCGCCCGCACCGCGTCGAGGAGCGCCGCGGCGGCCGCGGTTCGAGAGAGGTAGGCGCTCGCGCCGGCTTGCAGCGCCGCGGTCGCCATGTAGCGCTCGGCGCGCTCGCCGTGGGCGACGATTCCCAGCCCCGGCGCGGCCTCTCGCAGCAGGCGGATAGCCTCGACGCCGCGCAGGGCCTCGACGGCCCCGGCCGGCGCCCGACGCATGTCGACGATCGCCACGTCGATGCTGCCGACGTCGCGGATCAGCTCGACTGCCTCTTCGCGCCGCTCGGTCTCGTGGATCTCGAAGTCGCCGGAAAGGGTCTGGCGGACGCCCGCCCGCACGAGGGGATGGCCGTCGATCACGAGGCAATGTGGCAGCTCGGATCCCAAGGCCCGATCCTATCTCCAGCCGAGTCCGCGCCGTGCGGTAGAAACCTCTTGTGATCTCCATCACCTCGAAGTCCCGCTACGCGGTGGTCGCGATGGCGGAGCTGGCCCGCTCGGGCGAGCGCCCGGTGCCGATCAAGGAGCTGGCCGAGCGCCGCCGCATCCCGGAGCAGTTCCTCGAGCAGCTCTTCTCGACGCTGCGTCGCGCTGGCCTGCTGACCAGCCACCGCGGCATGAAAGGCGGCTACACCCTGGCCCGCCCGGCGGAGGAGATCTCCGTCCTGGAGGTCGTCCAGACCCTCGACGGCAAGGTCGGGCAGGAGGCCGACGAGGCCGGCGGAATCTGGGCGGAGGGCGTCAAGGCGCTCCGCAACGTCTTCGGTCAGACGACGATCGCCGAGGTGGCCCGCCGTGAGCTGGACGAGGCCGAGGCGGGGATGTACTTCATCTAAACCACTTCGGTTTTCCTCCGGTCTTCATTAGGACACAGTCTTGTGCCGCCCCATATAGGGTTGTAGCGATGGTACGGCGCGCAACCTCAGAGCAGGAGTTGGATCCCGGACTGGACGAGATCTCTGCGAAGGAAGGCTACGAGGACGTCGACGAGCGCGAAGAGATCTCGCCACAGCACTACGGAATTACTTCCTACGGAGCCGACTTTCCCGTCGATGGGTTGGTCAAGCGAATGGAGAATCGGGATATCGTCGTCCCCACCTTCGACCCGGATGTGGGCGATGAAGAGATCGGAGTCGTCGGTTTTCAGCGCGACTTCGTCTGGTCCAAGCCGCAGTCCGATCGATTTATCGAGTCTTTGCTCCTAGGATTCCCCGTCCCTGGCATTTTCTTAGTCCAAGGCTCTAAGGGCGTCTATCTCGTGTTGGACGGCCAGCAGCGACTGCGCACGCTGCAGGCCTTCTACGTCGGGTTGCTAAGGGAAAAGACCTACCGCCTGCAGCATGTCCAAGAAGACTTCCGGGGGCTTGTTTATGACGAGCTCGAGACCGACTCACGACGGCGCCTCGACAACAGCATCATCCACGCGACCATCGTGAGACAGGAGGTGCCCTCGGAAGACCAGAGCGGCATTTACAAGATCTTCGAGCGATTGAACACCGGCGGCACCCTCTTGCAGCCGCAGGAGATACGTGTTGCTCTATTCAACGGCCCCTTGATACGACTGTTGCGCGATCTGAACGAGAACGAGCACTGGCGTGCCATGTGTGGCAACCGATCCAGGCGTCTGAAGGATCAGGAGCTAATCCTTCGCTTCTTCGCCTTCCGCGCCCGAGCGAAGAAATACAAAGCTCCGATGAAGGAGTTTCTTAACGACTACACGGCGTGGAATCTTGATCTTAAGCGACAGTCTCGTAGGGAATTGCGAGGCATATTTGAGGCAACGACTGAGTTGATCCACGAGCGGTTCGGGGAACGGGCATTTCGCCCGGCGCGCGCTGTGAATGCCGCGACCGTGGATTCGCTGATGACCGTCGTCGCCGAGGGGATCGAGAGTGGATCCCTGCGCTCTCCCAAAGCGCTGGAGAGAGCTTACGAACGGCTATTCAAGAATGCAGATTACCGTGCGGCGATCGAGCGGGCTACGGCTCGGGAGGAGAACGTTGAGCTTCGTCTCCAGAAGGCCCGAGAAATCCTCTTCAAGTGATCGTCCGTGCTGCTGCCCTGGACCGCCACTCAATTGATCGGTGAGGTCGATGGGATCTTCGAACGGGCCGAAACACAGATTGACATGGAAGTTCAGTCAGATTATGCGAAGTATCTCGTCATCCGTCTGAGCGGACTCGTCGAGCAAGTGGTCACTGAGGTGGTGCTCGCACACGTGAGCGCGCAGTCCAGCACGACGGTGTTGGGCTATGTGACGGCCCAGGTAAGGCGATTTCGGAATCCTAATTTCGAGCGAGTGGAGGCACTGGTTGGCTCATTCGACCGTCGGTGGAGCGAGGAGCTGTCGAAAACGGCGACCAGATCCGAGCGCGAGGCTCTCGGCAGCGTTCGTGCGCAGCGGAACCGGATCGCCCACGGTCAGCAGTCGACGGTCTCCTTGGTGCAGGCGAAAGGCTATTTCACGGAGATAAAGTCGCTGCTCGACCGAATCGCCCGTCACTTCTAGGTTGGTTCTGCCTGTCGCCGAGCTTTCGCTGGTAGATAGGCTCGGAATGGTGGCTGCAACGGAACGTGCCTGCTGATGAGGATCGGTGCCGAGGCCTCGGCGGTCGTAGGCGAGACGCCGCTCGTCGCGCTGCGCCGTCTCGGCGAGGGCCTTCCGGCCGAAGTCTGCGCCAAGCTCGAGTACTTCAACCCAGGAGGGTCGGTCAAGGACCGGATCGGGGTGGCGATGATCGACGCGGCCGAGGCCCAGGGCCAGATCGGCGAGGACACCCTGATCGTCGAGCCGACCAGCGGCAACACCGGGATCGCGCTGGCAATGGTCTGCGCGGCGCGGGGCTACGAGCTGATCTTGACGCTGCCGGAGGGAATGAGCCGCGAGCGGGCGAAGCTGCTGCGGGCCTACGGCGCTGAGGTGCGCGAGACGCCGTCATTGGGCGGGATGGGGGAGGCGGTCGCGCTTGCCGAGGAGATCCGCGAGCAGCGCAAGGGCTTCATGCCGCAGCAGTTCCGCAACCCGGCCAACCCGGAAATCCACCGGCGCACGACCGCCGAGGAGATCTGGCGCGACACCGACGGCGAGGTCGACGCCTTCGTCGCCGGGGTGGGGACGGGGGGGACCATCACCGGGGTCGGCGGCGTCCTACGCGAACGCAGCCCCGAGACGCTGATCGTCGCGGTCGAGCCGGCCGCCTCGCCGGTCCTCTCCGGCGGCGCCCCCGGCCCGCACAAAATCCAGGGCATCGGCGCCGGCTTCGTCCCCGACGTCCTCGACCGCTCGGTGATCGACGAGACGATCGCCGTCTCCGACGAGGACGCGCTCGAGACCGCTCGCCTCGCCGCCCAGCGGGAGGGGATCCTGGCCGGCATCTCGGCTGGCGCCAACATCAGGGCGGCCCTCGAGGTAGCGGCCCGCCCGGAGCTCGAGGGCAAGCGCGTGGTCACGGTCGTTTGCGACTCGGGTGAGCGCTACATGTCCCTACCCTTCTTCTCACCATGAGCCCACTGAGGCGCGTCACCTGCGAGATCAAAGCCGACGTGAAGGCTGCTCGTGAGCGCGACCCCGCCGCGCAGGGCGTCTCCACCTTCGAGATCCTCAGCAGCTGGGGCGGCGTGCAGGCCCTGCTCGCCCATCGCTTCGCCCACGCGCTGCACGGGGCGGGCGTCCCTGTTATCCCCAGCGTGATCGCATACCTGACCCGCGCGATCACCGGCGTCGAGATCCACCCGGCCGC
>DASQDJ010000186.1:0-8859 GCA_035634215.1 Solirubrobacterales bacterium
GCGCGCGCCGGCGAGCGCCTCGCCCGCGCCCTCCGCGAGGTCGTCCCGCGGCTGGAGGAGACGGGCGGGCCGCGCCGACCGGCGCTGGCGCCGCCGCCACCCTGGGGCGAGCCGGTGATGACGCCGCGCGAGGCGTTCCTCGGGCCCCAGGAGGCCGTCCCGTTCGCCGACGCGGCGGGAAGGATCGCGGTCGAGTCGCTGGCCGCCTACCCGCCCGGCATCCCCAACGTCCTGCCCGGCGAGCGGCTCACCGCCGAGACGCTGCGATACGTCGAGGAAAGCGTCGCCCACGGCGGCTACGTGCGAGGCGGCAGCGACCGAGGGCTGAAGACCCTGCGGGTCGCTCGCTGAGACGGCCGCGCCCGCTCGCTAGGCTGAGCGGCGCATGGCCACCTTCGACTCCCTCGCCTCGCTGCCGCTGGAGATCGAGGGCTACGAGCTGGAGGGGCTGGAGCTGGCGACGCCCGGCTTCGACCGCCTCTCGACCGTCATCCACCTGCGCGGCGGCGGCGAGGAAGGGCTCGGCGAGGACGTCACCTACGACGCGCTCGACCACGTCGCCCTCCAGGACGCGGGGCCGACGCTCGACCTGACCGGTCACGCCACGCTCGGCGAGTTCTGCGAGTTCATGGCGGGCGTCGACACCTTCCCGGCGGCGCCGCAGCGCGACGTCTCGCGCCGCTACCGGCGCTGGGCCTTCGAGTCGGCGGCGCTCGACCTGGCGCTGCGCCAGTCGCGGATCGGGATCGAGGAAGCGCTCGGCCGTGCCGCCCGCCCGGTCTCCTTCGTCTGCTCGATGCGGCTCTCCCCCGGCCCCGACCAACCCTCGACGATCGAGACGCTCAACCGCAAGCTCGACCGCTATCCCGACCTGCGCTTCAAGCTCGACCCGACCAACGACTGGACCGACGAGTTGATCGCCGGGCTGGCGGCAACCGGCGCGATCGACTCGCTCGACCTCAAGGGCTTCTACAAAGGCACGCCGGTCGACGTCGAGACCGACCCGGAGCTCTACCGCAAGCTCTTCGAGGCGTTCCCCGAGGCCTGGATCGAGGATCCCGACGTCAACGAGGAAACGCGGCCGCAACTCGAGTCGATCCGCGATCGGGTCACCTGGGACGCGCCGATCCACTCGATCGCCGACATCGAGGCGCTGCCCTGGGAGCCGAAGATGGTCAACGTGAAGCCGTCGCGAATCGGCGGCCTGCGCGAGCTCTGCGAAACCTACGACTATTGCGACGAGCGCCACATGGGCGCCTACGGCGGCGGCCAGTGGGAGCTGGGCGTCGGCCGGGGCCAGATCCAGGTCCTCGCCTCGCTCTTTCACCCGGAGACGCCGAACGACACGGCGCCGCGCGGCTACAACGAAGCAGAGCCCCCGCCCAGCCTGCCGACCAGCCCGCTCGAGCCGCGGCTGAGCGACATCGGCTTCCGCTGGACGGGCTAGCCAAGGGCCAAGAGGGCGGGACGGTACCGATCGCGATAACCGTGTTTCGTATCGATAACTCCGGCGTGTTTCAGCCGCTCAGTAGAATCGGTTATCTGTGGTGCCGTCGCGACGCGAGCTGGATGGGCTTATCGAGCGCGAGCACCTGCCCGCCGGCCGGCAGGACCTGCCCGAGCCGCTCGTAGCCCACTCGCAGCGGGAGCGCATCCTCATCGCGATGGCGGAGAGCTGCGCGCGCAAAGGGCTCGGCGCGACGACGATCTCCGACATCGTTCGGCCCGCCGGCGTCTCGCGCGCCACGTTCTACGAGCTCTTCGAGGACAAGGAGGACTGCTTCCAGGCGGCCATGGAGCTGTCGCTGGCCGACGCGATGGAGCGGGTGGTCGGCGCCTTCTCGCCGGAGAAGCAATGGGCGACGCTCGTCCGCGACTCGGCCGCCGCCTTCCTCGATCTGCTCGCCAGCCGGCCGGCCTTCGCGCGCATGGCAATGGTCGAGGCGCCGGCCTCCGGTCAGCGCGCCTTCGAGATGTACGCGGCGGCCAGGAGGGTGCTGCTGACCCTGATCGAGCGTGGCCGCGAAGAGGCGATCGAGGCGGCGATCCCAGCGAGTGCCGGGCGCGCCGCCCTGGCCGGCGCCGAGTCGCTGATCGTCGGTCAGATCCTCGCCGGCAACGCCGAGCGCCTGCGCGAACTCCTCCCAGACGTCGTCTACATCACGATCGTCCCCTTCAAGGGACAGGACGAGGCGCTGCGCCACGCGCGCGAGGTGGAAGCGTGAGGCCGCAGCGCGAGCGGCTGCTGGAGGCGGCGATCCGCGTCGTCGCCGAGAAGGGCTACGGGGCGACGACGATCGGCGACCTGACCCGCGAGGCGAGCATCTCGCGGACGACCTTCTACGAACTGTTCGACGACAAGGAAGCCTGCTTCCTGGCCGCCTTCGACAGCGTCGTCGAGGTGCTGATGCGGCGGATCGTGCGCGCCTACGAAGCGGAGGAGCGCTGGCCGGAGCGGGCGCGCGCTGGCCTGACGGCGCTGCTCGAGACGCTGGCTGAGGAGCCGGCGCTGGCGCGCCTGGCGATGGTCGACATCGGCTCGGTCGGCCCGGCCGCCCAGCGCCGCCACCGCGTGGCGATGCAGCGGCTGACCCCGCTCTTCGACGAGGGGCGCGACTTCGCGCCGCGCGGCCACCGGCTGCCGGCGAACACCTCGCGGATGGCGGTCGGCGGAGTGACCGGGCTGATCTCCGACGAGCTGGTCGCCGATCGCACAGAGCAGCTGCCGCGACTCCTCCCCGATCTCCTCTTCGCGGTGCTCGTCCCCTACGTCGGCCCGACGGTGGCGATCGAGGAGATCCGGGATGCGGCGGCCGACGGGCCCGGGCCCGCGACCGCCGTCCGGCCTCCCGCCGGGTCTCCCTAGACGAACCCGATCTCGCGGCGCAGCTTGTTGCGCACGCGATGCAACCGGACCTTGACCGTGCCTTCCGGAATTCCCAGCCTGCGCGCGATCCCCGCTTGGGTCAGATCCTCTTCGTAGCGAAGCTGGACGAGCTCTCGATCGCGCTCGTCCAGCCGGCTGAGGGCCGCGTGGATGTCGGCTCGCTCAACCGTCGCGAGGACGCGCTCGTCGTCGACTCCAACCTCCGCCTCGGTCGTGTCGACCGGGTCGGGGCGGCGACGGGCGTGCTGTCGGAACGCCTCGTTGCGGACGATCGTCGCCAGCCACTGCTTGCGACTCCCCGAGTCGCGCAGCGTCGAGCGGCGGCGCCAGGCGCGCAGCACGGCGTCCTGGGCGATGTCCTCGGCCTCGCTTGGGTTCTTCGCGTAGCGGTACGCAAACCGCAGGCAGACTCGCCTCGCGTCCTCCCACTCCCAGCCGTCGGCGGCACCTCGTGCCTGATCTGGACGCTGGGTGAGTTGACGCAGATGCACGGTCGGGCGCAACGGTATCAGAAATTTGATCAATTGAAACCTTGCGAACCGGTGCCCCGGTCTCCCCGACGATGCAAGCGTCAGCAGTCCAGCCGGGAGGCCGGTCCGCCGAGGTCGCCTACGAGGCGATCGCCCCCGTCTACGACGATTTCACCTCTCATCACAACTACGAGCTGTGGCTGGGCGAACTCCTCCCCCAGCTCCGCCGCCACGGGTTGCGTGGGCGCCGCCTGCTCGACGTCGGCTGCGGGACCGGGAAGAGCTTCCTGCCCATGCTGAAGCGCGGGTGGGAGGTGACCGCGTGCGACATCTCACCGTCGATGCTCGAGCTGGCAAGGGCGAAGGCGGGCGACGCGGCGCGGCTGACCGTGGCCGACATGGGGGAGCTGCCGGGGCTCGGCGAGTTCGACCTCGTCTGGGCGCTGGACGACGCGGTCAACTACCTGCTCAGCGCGGAGGAACTGGGGAGCGCCCTGAGCGGGATGCGGGCCAACCTGGCCCCCGGCGGGCTGTTGATGTTCGACGTCAACACGTTGCGCACCTACCGCACCTTCTTCGCCCAGACCCAAACGGTCGAGCGTGACGGCCTGCGCCTCGTCTGGCGCGGCCAAGGGGCAGGCGACGCCGAGCCGGAGTCGATCTCAGAGGCCCGCTTCGAGGTCGAGGCGGGCGACGGCGCGAAGGGGGCGGTCGAGACCCACGTGCACCGCCAGCGCCACTTCCCCGAAGCGGTCGTGCTGGAGGCGATGGAGGCGGCGGGCCTGAGCTGCCTCGACGTCTTCGGCCACGGCGAGGACGCAATCGTCAAGCAGCCGCTCGAGGAACTGGTGCACGACAAGGCCGTGTACATCGCGCGTCGGGCCCGGTAGTCGGGCGAGCCGCTACCGGCAGTCCATGTGCGACGGGCATCTACGGCGTTCGGCTCCCCCATCCATGGGGGAGACGATCCCCTGACGCCGGACGCCTTCAGTCCCAGGCTCGATCTCCACGGCGGCCTCGTGGGACCGCCCGAGGACTTCCCCATTCACCGACCAGGGGCGGCGCGAATATCACGAGGCGCTGAGATGGCCGAGTTCCACGAGGCGCTGCTGCGCCAGCAGCAGATGCACCACGCGAGGACCGCCAGGCCGCCGCTGCCCAACGTCCGCCGGCGCCGTCCGCTCATGGCGGCGGCTCTGACTTCCGACTTCCTCCTGCTGATGCATGACGGTGCGCGGGGGGTACCTCAAACTCGTCTGGTGCAGGCGGTCGAGAAGAGGACGGTCGGGTCGGACCGCGCTGGGAGATGAGAGCACTTCGCCGCTTGCCTGATCCACTGCCGCAATTGATGATCTACAACGCTTCTAGCGAGGTACTACCCCTGACACCGGCCGTCCCGAGGCGTCATATCCGATAACGCGGCCGATCCACAGACCTCGGGCAACAGCAACTGCCAGAAACGCAAATGGCCTGACATGGGCCTCTCGAGCCGCTCGCGCACTGATAAGCCGCGGCCTTCGCGTCACGGTTCTTCCGTCCGAGAGCTGATACTTGACGATTCGTACTTCTCGACCGAATGCCATGCCAGCCACTATAACTCGCCTCTCGCCGGCACCGGCCCCGACTTTTACGACCGTCGGGAATGGTTTCACCGACCCACACACACTGACCGTTCCTGCTTCCGACACGGGTCGTAAATCACGTTCGACCGACACATTGATGCACGGTAGGCCGTCACCTCGCCTTTTGTTCATGGGACTCGTGTACACCCGCCACTCATAGCCCCCCTTCTTCCCATGCTCCAACACGGCGAAGGGCCCGCCGATAATCGACTCCTCGCCAAAGCACGGCTGAGGCGCCACCAGTATGGCGAGCGTCGTGGCTATGACCGAAAGACTCGCCCAGCTTGTGGCGCGGGAGCGCACCGGCGGGCAATCCTTCCTTTCAGCCATACCTCACGCACACTCGGGCCGTGACGGATTACATACCCTGGCGTGGCCACCGCCATACCAGCCCCCACTGCCATACATTCTGACGGTTAGTGCATGTGACTTGGAGAAGTCTATCGCTTTCAAGGTCTTCGTTACCTCGAATCGAGTTTGAGACGTAATGTGGTAACCATTCCCATACGGCTGGTGGTTTGGGCCTATCCAGTCACAATAGTGAACTGATATAGATACGTTTGGTGCTTCGCTATGCTCGCATACTGGGTGGCGATCCTTCCACCACGCGTGGCGACCATTGTAGAAGAAGAATCCCTTGATCTTGTGCTTCCAGACCGGGCATCCTTCCGGGAGGGTCTCGCAGGCGTAAAAGCCATAGCGCTTTACATACGTAGAGATTTTTGACGCCGTGGCGTCATTAGGATCACCGGTCCCTGCCGGTTCTGGGGCAGAAACAACCGCGAACGTTTCCATGCCGCCCTGGCCTTCTTCCTCCGGCGGGCTTTCTGGCGGCGGCATCTCGACCGTGGAAGTCACGAAGCCGCCCTGCCATCCGGTGCCGGCAATCACCGGATAAACGAACGACGTGGCCCGGTGCTGCACCGTTAGCGTAATGATGTTGCTACCGCTGACGGTGAGTTTGGTCGAAACGTTGGTTCCAACCGCATCGTGTGCGGCCGTGGCGTTAATACTGAAGATCAGGTGATCATCAACGAACACGCCAGCGTGAGTGTCGTCGATCCATTTCAGCTGTTGTTCCGGGTACAGCTGAACTTCCCAGCTAAAGGATTCTGGTCCCAGCGCGTCGCGAATATTTTGGAAAGTCATTCCACCATCGGCAAGCGGGCGCACGACGGTATCGACGTGACTGCCGGTGTCCGCAGCCACCGTCGCATTACCGCCTATGACGGTGCTCTGACTCGCTTGGTCCGACGTCTGCACAGGCTCGATGGTGACAGGCAGCACTTCGGGTAGTTCTTCTGCTGCTGGGTCATCAATTTGTGCGTCGGGGTTTTCGACCACTTCGAGAGTGAGCCCCCCATCGGGCGACTCAGCTACCGTCAAGGGCACCTGCGAACCAGCGCTTACGATCTCGCCTTCTTCCTCTTCGAGGCCAAGACCCGCAGCAGAGCCAATCACTTCTCCTTCTTCTTTGGCCTCTCCGATCGCGTTCGCGGCACTCGTCTCTTCTAGCGCCTCAAGAGTGTCCACCGTCTCCGACACCGGGATTTCGCCTTTCGGAGACACATTGATCGTCCAGGTTTTTTTGCGCACGTTTCCTGCGATGTCGGTTGCGATTACTTCCGCTGCGTGTGCCCCGCCGTCGTAGGGCGTCATGTCGGTCCATCTCAATCCTCCGGCTGAACAGCCCCCTTGGACACACTCCTGCGACTGTGACCACACCACGCTCCCGTCGATCTTGAAAACAAGGGAGGTAACGCCAAAGCCTCCGGCGTCCGTCGCATAGACCGAGTAAAAGTAGCCTTTTTGTTCAAGCCACCCGCCAGGTGACGTAAAGAATTTGCCGCTCGACGTGATCTGCGGTGGCGTGTCGTCCGTGGTCAACGTGAGTGATCTAGTATTTGACAAACCGACTCCGTCGATGGCCGTGACCTCGACTTTGTGCTGACCGGAGTTGTAGTCATTGGCGCCAACCGTCCATTCGCGGCTGATTGAGCAGTTTTTGGTCGAGCATCCTGGAGCGTGTTTCGGCTCGACGGCATTCCCATCCACCTTGATCTCGGTGCTTACCACTCCTGATTGCGGATCGACGTCGACTCCGTCCCAGCGCGCTATACGACGGCTCCCGGCATCGGCGATGAAGGCAGTGTTTCCTGCGCCCAGGGCGATTCCGCGCGGTTCGTTTAGGTTCTCCCCGTCCTGCCCGTAGGATGCGAACTGCCGAAGGTAGGCACCGCTCGGTAGGAACACTTGGACTCGGTGATTGCCGGCGTCCGTCACGAGAAGGTGGCCGGTGGGTGCGAGGGCGATGCCGACGGGACCTTTGAACTGACCATCCCCGACTCCTTCTGAGCCGAATCGCATCAGGAATTTTCCGGCAGAATTGAACGCATCGACCCGGTGGGCGCCGTGCTCCACCACCCAGACGTTGCCGCTCGCATCGGGCGCTAAGGCCAGGGGTCCGACCAGTTCAGCTTTTTTCGTGGGATCCGATGGGGTTCCAACGGCGTCTGCCACGAAGTTCGGCGGGCCGGTGGGCTCAGCAGATGGATCGAAGATCGCAACCCTTCCAGCGCCGGGATCAGATACCCAGATCTTTCCATCTGGCGCTACTGCGACCCCCCACGCTTCGACGAAGCCCCAAGGGTCATTGGTCGGGACGGAGGATTTGGCTCCGAAGCCGCGCAGATATTCGCCTTTCGCGTTGAACTGCTGGATGCGTCCTCTCGCCGCGTCGGCGACCCAGATGGTCCCGTCGGGGGCGACGGCGATCCCCCTTGGGTCCAAGAACTGTCCCGGACCTGAGCCATAGGTCCCAAATTGGCCGAGATAGCTCCCCGCTTCGTTGTATTTCACTATCCGACCGTTTTCGCGGTCGACCATCCAGATATTCCCTTTCCCGTCAGCCGCGATTCCAAGTGGGCGCTGGGGTTTGGCTTCACCGGTGCCAGATGGCAGGATGGGAGTCAACCCGCTGGGCGTAGCATCGAAGCCGTCGCTGGCGGCGTATTTGAGCGTGTAGTCCGGGCGGGGCGGGGACGTCGACTGATCGGCGAGCGTCCCGGAAAATTTTACCGTTGGCGCAGTGTGGTCGACTTTGACTCGGATCTGAGGGGCCGGCCCGCCATCTGCTGAAGTTCGACCTGCTGGATCGTGGGCGTTGACCACGATCCAGTTTTCGCCCTGCGGCATCACGCTCGGGTCGTAGGACAGCTGCGGGGATCCCGAGGCCGAACTCGACCAGCTCTTCGGACACGGCTTTTCGGCGCCGCCCACACATCCCTGTTTGATGCTGGTGACCAACGGGACGTTTACGGATCTTGGATTAGCGAGACTGATTTTGGACACGCCTAAGCCCTGGTCGCTGGCCGAGAAGGGGATGGTGCCAAGCGGTTCGTCGTTCATCCACTGGCTTGGCATCCCGAGCACATCGAATTTCGGTTTGTCTGGATCGGCGAGCGTGATCGTTGCGAAACTCGCCCACAGATGACGTTCAGGGGGGGTGCTGTCGAATTCGTTGGACGCGAGGTAGATTCCAAAACCCTTGGCATTCCCATTCTGGTTTGGGTTATGGAATTGGTAATGGTAGGCCGGATCAGTCAGCTGACCTTCCACTCCGGTTCGACTGGCTAAAGCGACGAAGTTATCGGTCGTTACGTCAAAGATGCCGCCATAGAAATATGGACTGTATTGCCTGGACGGGTTGGCGCTGCTGAACCGATATTGGAGTTCTTTGAGGGTTACGCGATCGATATAGGTAGTCGGACGGACGCCGTATTTTGCGTAGTCCGTAAAGTACTTCGGCACGTAGTACTTCCACCTGGCTCGACTGCCAGGCGTGATTTCTCCCCAGCCGGACGTGATGGCGGCTCCCCAA